>JAEUIL010000484.1 GCA_016794255.1 Planctomycetaceae bacterium
CGCTCTTTTCCTAACCTGCCAAGCGTTCTGATCTTGTCGATTGTGAGGGCATGAAATAACTTGAACCTTTGTCGCGCTCGGAGGTGGTCAGGAACCGGTGAGAAAGAGAGCGGGTGAACAAGTAGGATCAATCAAACCTACTCGCCTACTCACAAACTCACCGTGCTCCCCCTCCCTGTCATGGACGACCGCACGACCTCAAGATGAGATGACTGGCATGGAAACGAGCCGGATCGTTCGCATTATTCCCATGGAAGGGCTCGAGGAGCCATCGCTCCCGTTGCCGCCACGGACCACGACTTATCAACGCCTCGCCCCGCCGGTGCGTCGCGCGATTCTCCGCACGCGCCAGTGGCTGCTGAATGAACAGCATGCCGACGGCTTTTGGTGTGCCGAACTCGAAGGGGACACGATCCTCGAGAGCGAGTACATCTTGCTACTCGCCTATCTCGGTCGCGAAACGAGCGAGACTGCTAAACGCTGTGCTCAATACATCATCGACAAGCAGCTGCCTGAGGGTGGTTGGTCGATGTATCCCGGCGGCGCGGTCGAGATCAGCGGCAGCGTCAAAGCCTACTTTGCGCTCAAGCTGACCGGTCACGATCCGTCGGCCGAGTACATGCAGCGGGCCCGGCAGACGATCTTGCGTCATGGCGGTGCGGATGCGGTCAACAGTTTCACGCGCTTCTATCTCGCGCTGTTGGGTCAGATCTCGTACGATCAATGCCCCGCCGTGCCGCCCGAGGTCGTGCTCCTGCCGCAGTGGTTCCCGATCAACATGTATCGGGTGAGCGCCTGGAGCCGTACGATGATCGTCACGTTGTCGATCATGTCGGCCCTGCAACCGGTGACCTCGATCGATCCCGAGCGTGGTATCCGCGAGTTGTTCATCCACAAGCCTGAGGACTGGCCCGAGTTGCGCTGCCCGGGTCTCAAGGGCAAGCCAGGTCTGTTCAGTTGGGACACGTTCTTCCGCGTGGTCGACAAGGGCTTCAAGTTCATGCAGCGGCGGCAACTGTTGCCGTTGCGGCGTCGGGCCTTGGCCGCGTGTGAACAGTGGATGACCGAGCGATTCGAGCGCAGCGAAGGTCTCGGCGCGATTTTTCCGCCGATGGTCTGGTCGATCATCGCGCTTCGCGCACTGGGCTATGACGACGAGAGCACCGAGCTGCAGTACTGCTACAAGCATCTCGAAGGGCTGATCATCGAGGCGGAAACGACGACACGCTTGCAGCCGTGCAAGTCGCCCGTCTGGGACACTGCGATTGCTCTGCGAGCGCTCGCCGACAGCGGCGTTCGGCCCGATCATCCGAATATCGAGCAAGCTGTGAAGTGGTTGCTCGACAACCAGATCCTCAAGCCGGGCGACTGGTCCACCACGGTCAAGGCCGAGCCCGGTGGCTGGTGCTTCGAGCACGCCAACGATTTCTATCCTGACAACGATGACACGGCGATGGTCATCATGGCGCTGTTCAGTCAATTCGAGCCGCAAGGTTCCGACGCGCTGCCGCCCGAGTTCGAGATTCGCGATCGTCGCCGTCGTCGCTCTCCGAACGAATCGCACGAGCGCACCGAACAACTAGCTCGGACCAGCGCCGCGATCGAACGTGCCGAGCGGTGGCTGGTCGCCATGCAGAATCGCGATGGCGGGTGGGGTGCGTTCGACAAGGACAACGATCACGAGTTTCTCTGTCATGTGCCGTTTGCCGATCACAACGCGATGATCGATCCGAGCTCGCCGGACTTGGCCGCTCGTGCTCTCGAAGCACTCGGCAAGCTCGGCCGACGCGTGGGTGATCCGGTCGTTGACCGCGGCGTGGCGTACCTGCGGCAAGCTCAAGAGGCCGACGGCAGTTGGTTCGGCCGCTGGGGTGTGAACTATATCTACGGCACGTGGCAAGTGATCGTCGGTCTGCGCGCTGTCGGTATTCCGGCCGATGACAGCGCGATTGTCGCCGGTGTCAATTGGTTGCTCGCCTGTCAGCAAGCCTCGGGCGCTTGGGGCGAATCGTGCGATAGCTACGAAGATTCGCGACTCAAAGGACAAGGGAATGCGACCGCCTCGCAAACCGCCTGGGCTGTGCTCGGCTTGATCGCCGCCGGCCATCATGGCCACGCCTCGACCATCCGCGCCATTCGCTGGTTGGTCGGCGAGCAGCGCGACGACGGCACCTGGGAAGAGACCGAGTTCACCGGCACCGGTTTCCCGCGTGTGTTCTACCTGCGTTACCACATGTATCCGATCTACTTCCCGTTGATGGCGCTCGCGCAATGGGCCAAGTCGATGGGAGCGTATGCGGTTGAAGAGCTGGCGACGATACCGATCGGCGAAGCGCAAAAGCAGAAAGCGGACGTTTGATTCTTCAGTAGGACGGGTCTCCAGGCCCGTCCGGGATCGGTGAAGATTCGTGGACGGGCCTGGAGACCCGTCCTACCGAAGAACGCAACCGACGGTCGCGGCTTCGTGCCACCTACTCACCACTCACTTACTCACCTGCTCTCCCTATGCCCGTTCCCGTATCCCAAATGTGGACCGTCGCCAGCTACGTGCTCAAGCAGCGCTTGCTGGGTCGGAAGCGATATCCGCTCGTGCTCATGCTCGAGCCGCTCTTTCGCTGCAATCTGGCCTGTGCGGGTTGCGGCAAGATCCAGTTTCCGGCCGACATTTTGCGCCGTCACCTGACGCCCGAGCAATGCTTTCATGCGGTGGACGAGTGCGGTGCTCCGATCGTCTCGATTCCCGGCGGCGAGCCGTTGATGCATCCGCAGATCAACGAGATTGTCGAGGGTTTGGTCGCGCGGAAGAAATACATCTATCTTTGCACCAACGCGCTCAAGCTCGAAGCCGCGCTGCCAAGTTTCACGCCGTCGAAATATCTGTCGTTCTCGGTCCATATGGACGGCCTGCGTGAAGAGCACGATTCGGCTGTGTGTCGCGAAGGGGTTTACGACATCGCGCTGAGTGCCATTCGTGCCGCGATCGCGCGTGGCTTTCGGGTCACGACCAACACCACGCTCTACGACGGTCACGATCCGGTGCGACTGCGGCAATTCTTCGATCAAATGATGGACGTCGGTGTCGAAGGGATGATGATCTCGCCCGGCTACAGTTACGAAAAGGCGCCGGATCAGGAACACTTCTTGCCGCGCGAGAAGACCACACGTCTGTTCCGGCGGGCGCTCGGCAACGCCAAGCGCTCGTGGCAGTTCAACCAGTCGCCGTTGTTCCTTGAGTTCCTGCAAGGTTTGTTCGACTTGGAATGCACCCCCTGGGGCAATCCGACGTACAACTTGTTCGGCTGGCAGAAGCCGTGTTACTTGTTGAACGAAGGTTACGTCCAATCGTTTCAAGAGTTGATGGACACGACCGATTGGGATGCCTACGGCCACTCCAGCGGCAACGCCAAGTGTCGCGATTGCATGGTGCATTGCGGCTTCGAGCCCTCGGCGGTCGCGGCGACGTTTGGCACCTGGCGCGGATTTATGAGAACGGCGTATTTAACGCTGTTCGGTGCGCCGCGTCGTTCCCAGGCCGAGATCGCTTGGGAGAATGACGTCGATCCACCGTCAACATCATCGAGCACGTCATGCGGCGAGATCGTGCCGCTCGAATTGCTCAAGAAGTAGCGTTGGGCACGTGTCGCGCGTGCCTTGATGCATCCAGGGCGACAAACTTCGTTGCTCGGTCGTAACTCTGGACCGTCGTAAAATTCACAATCACTCGGCTTTGTTACCCAAGGCACGCGCGACGCGTGCCCAACGTCAGGCAAACTGCTCTCGCCGCAACTTCAGCATCTCGCCGGGTACATTCGTAATCAAGCCGTCGAGCCCCGCGGACCACAACTCTGCCGCACGGTCCCGATTGTCGACCGTCCAACACCATGCTTTCAAGCCGCGAGTGTGAATGCGACCCACATCGTCGCACAATAGCGCCTCGTTTTGCCAACCGATCACGCACGCTCCGGTGGCCTGGGCCGCGGCGAGTTTCTCGTCCGTCAGCGGGCCCTCGCCGAGAGCTACGAGCGGAAGCAGCGGTCGGGCGGCGTGCAACTCGGTCAAGAACTGCCAATCGAACGCCATCACGACAGACCGTTGCGCGGCGACGTTCTCGGCCAACACCGCCAGCAACGTCCGTACGCTGCCGGTCTTGCGCTCGATCGCCAGTAGACTGCGAGGCGCGATCACGTCGCACACCTCGGCCAAGGTGCTCAGCGGCGTCTCGCGAAACTCGGTCGAAAACCAACTGCCGGCGTCCAACTGTCGCAACTCGCACAAGCTGCGCGAGGCGATCGCGATCTCCGGTGGACTGTCGGGCCACACTTGTCGGGCGTTCGTAATCCGATCGAGCGTATCGTCGTGAAACACGATCGGCACGCCGTCGCGCGATTCCTGATAGTCGAGCTCGACGAAGTCGACGTTCAACTGCGTGGCCTTGAGAAACGCCGGCAGCGTGTTCTCCGGTGCCTGCCGACTATCGCCCCGATGCGCGATCACCAGCGGTCGTGACGTGGCGAGCATTTCGCGAGCGGTGATAGACATAAATTCACGCGGCGAGAAGGAAAGGGCACGATGACAGAATCATGGAGTACAAAATCATGAAATGCTAAATGATCCAGTCGACATTCTCTCACGACGATGGGCAATGATTTTGTACTCCATGATTTTGTCAGACTTGCATGGTTAAATCGACCTATGTCTCCGTCTGATCCCAATTGCGGATCTGATCTTGCATCTCGGCCCGCGAGATATCGCTCCACGGAATTAACTCTGCTTCACTCTCGAACGCGTCGGGATGTCCGAGCGGCGCGAGAGCCAACTCAGCCTCCTCTTCGAGCATCTGCAACCACACCGGCACGTCGAGGCCCGAGCCCGTGGGATGATCGGTGAACTCGGCGATCTCTTGTTCGAGCAGATGAAACGTCGTCGTGGGCTCGCCGCGGCGCAGTTCTTCGATCGACGGCCGCACGAGGCTCTTGACGCGATCGATCGCCAACGGTCGCACAAACCGCTCGGCCAGCAAATCGCCGATCGTGGGCAACTTCATCCCATACGTGCGACACAACTCTTGCCACCGTTTCTGATGCCAGTCAGCGACGTCGGCGGTCTTTTGAGCCACGGCGCGACGCCAAAGCTCGGCCGCTGCCATCCGGCCACGTCGCACCAAGACCTCGTGAGCCAGGTTGACCGGCTTGATCGTCCAGGCGAAGCGTTGGTAGCTCGCCTTGACCCGCAGGAAATCGAGCAGCGAGTACAGCATCTCGCCGTGATCGGATTGCGTCGTCGTGTTGTTGTAGTCTTTGTACTCGGCGTAATTCTCGATCACGGCATCGACGACGAGCGTCAGATGTTGCACAACTTCGTTGCGATCGATCGTGCCGGGGACATCGGCACCGGCGGCGAGATCATCGACCAATCGCTGCAAACCGCTCGGCAGATCATGTTCGTCCGCCAGCGAATCGAGATACGCGGCGACTCCTTTGTGGGAAATGGCTCGCAGGTTGCCGAGGTTCATCCACCGGGCTGCGAATGTCTCGTCGCCGTACTTTTCAATGAACTTCTGCAGCGTTTGCCAGCGCGGCTTGTCGTTCACTTTCTCAAGCACCGACAGCCGCAACGACCGACTGTGTTCAAGCCAATGTTTCAGCAACGTCTCGGTGAGCGTTTGTAGCAGATCGATCAGATCATGCTCCGAGTGCGACGCGATCTGCGAGTCCTCGGGAAACGCATGAATCACGGCCTCGATGATCGACCGATAACCTTCCTCGAACAGTCGGTCGAACTCGGTGACGAACCCTTCGCCGCGCGGTCGATGCCGTTCCATGGCTTGAGCCGTGCAGATCAACTGACACGTATCGCTCACAAGTCCTAACCGTGGCAAACCGCGCAGCAATGTGACAATCAACTGCTGCGTAGCGCGGCAGGCCACGACCTGCTTCGCGGGGCCGTTGCGGCTCAGCGGCACATAGAGGATCGGCAATTGATCGAGTGCGGCCCGCAGTTCGCGGAAGTGCTGCGACAGTGGCGTCGCATCGCCGCGAAAGAGTGCCCGCAGGGTGTGAATCGCGAGGTGCTCCCACTCGGGCAGCTCACTGGGCACATCGCGATGGTCGATCCCCGCGAGCATGTGGCGCGTGGCGTCGATCATTTCGACACTCGCGGTCACGATCCGAGCCAAGAGCGCTTCGCGAATGCGACGGCGGCGATCGTATTCGATGAGCGCCTCGGGCGAACCGCGCGGCGTGGCGATCGTGTACGACTCGACGCTTTCGAGCAGTCGTTCGAGGCCGGCTTGATACGCGCGGGCTTGCGCGATCCACTCCTTGAGCGAATCGGTGCGACCGGCGGGCTCGCCTGCGCCCAGGATGCCGCGCCCCATCGTGCGGATCGCGGCCAGTCGCCACGATCGGGCCAGCGTTGTGAGAAACTGCAATCGCTGGTTGATGCGGTGCGACTCTTGTTCGAGCTGATCGTCGGTCGGGTCGGGACCACCTTCGAGCGTCGAGCCGTCGAACCCGTCAGCCGTGCTGTCGCGGTAAGTCACATCTTCATACGCGGCGCTGAACAACTGGCTCACGCCATCTTCATCGTCGTCGCCATCCTCGCGCGGCTCGTCGATCGGCTCGGGCTTGCGTTTCGGCCCGCGATCCCATTCAAAGCGGGGCACTTCCCAATAGGTGTCGGCGTTCGCTTCGAAGTAGTCGAACAACTTCTTGGTGAGCGTCCAGCGATCGTCGAGCGTTCGTTGGGGTGACTCGGTGGTGTCGTGGACCATTCGCATCCAACGCACGGCCAGTCGTGGGAACGAATACTCACCTTCGACCAGCGGCAGGACGTCGTTCTGACTGAGCCATTGCACGAGCAGAGCGCGTGAGGCGATGAAGTCGCGTTTCTGCAGCAAGGCATCCACGACCAGAGCGTACGACTTGGCCGAGTTGAACCGCGCGACATGCTCGCGCCAGAAGGCCAAGTCTCCGGCCGCCTCACCGGCTCGATGCCAAGCGCCGAGCGCGGCGGCAACATGCCGGGCGGACTCGACCATTTCGCGTGCGCGGAAGCTGTCGAGCCCCGTGATGTCGGCACTGGCGAAACTGTCCCAGCGTGCTGCTCGCTCGGTCATGCCATTGACGAGCTGCTGTTCCAACTCGGGCTTGCCGGTCGCGGCCGCCTCGCCAATCGCCCGGGCGTAAAGACCAAAAATCTGCCGCATGACGTGGATAAGCACGTCGACCCGATGATCGCGAATGCTGTTTTCAAGCGCCACGAACAGGCTGAATTGGCCTTGGAAGCCGAGCATGTTCCAGGGGTCGACAATCGCTCCGCACTGGATGCCGCGGTCGAGCGTGTCTTCGATCTGTTTGAGACACTCGGCGGCCAGCGAGGCTTGAGCCCGATCGAGGGCGTGATGTCCGCCGGTGAGCAGACTGTTGATCGCACACAACATGCGGGCCGAGGCGACCGGCACGATCTCGGCCTGCCGGTGGCTCGACTCGGGAAAGCCCATCCGCGCGAAGAGTTGCGCGAGATGAACGTGCTGTAATTGCGTGGCGCGCAGCCGCGCCAGAGTGGTGTTCAAATGCTGACGCACGCCGCCGAACGGTTGTCGGAGCGTCGCGGCCTCGTCACGCAATCGCGCGGCGTGTTGACCGGTCACTTTGGCGAGCAACCGTTCGTAGAACATGTCGCGAAACTTGGCGATCCGCGGCATCAGCTTGGCCAGCGTGACCGTCGAGTCGTGCGTCTCGGGGCCCGAACCGCTCATCGCCGAGCCCATCAAGATCGTGCCTGCCAGGACGGCTGCCGCCTCGAACAAACGTTCGCGTTCGCTCGCCTCGCCTGTCTCGCGAATCCATTGCCAGATGGCGTCGAGCGTCACGCCTTGCAAGACATAGCGTCGATACCGACCTTGCTGATCGATTTCGTGCGGGTCCCATTGGCCGAAGTGGTAGTTGGGCCGTTTGTTCACCGGGTGATCAAAATCATAGGCGCGGGGATCGAGCGCGAGTTGATCCAGTAGTTCGGGATCGAACCAAGCAAGGTCAAGCACTTCGCGATCGGCTTGACGCAAAATGTCGAGCGCCAACGAGATCAGATCGTGATACCGGCCCGTGCCGACGCCGACTCCGCGAAGGTACAGCGGTATCGGGGCAACCCATTCGTGCTCGTAGGGTTCGAGCTTCTGTTTCGAGTGCAACGTGGCGACTGGCCGATAGCCGATGAAGTCGTTCAGTCGCCGGATCGTTTCGGTGATGATCCGCTCGGACTCATCCCACGGGCCGCCAACTTGCAACACGGTCTCGCAGACCCGGGCGAGAAAGAATGGCCGAAATAACTCTTCGTCGGCCTGATGATGGAGCAGATCGTGGTGGAACTCGCGATAGTGGTGCAGCACGCGATCGAACGCCAATTCGACCACGGCCTGGGCTTGCTCGGGATTCTGGAACGTCTCGTGCGACTGCGCCAGTTCGCGGAGCTTATCGGCCAGCAGCGAACGGAGCATGCCCCACGGGCGATGGGCATCGGCCGGGAAACACTCGATGCCCCGGTATAAGTCGTTCAAATGACGACGAAAACGGACGTCGGGCGTCCCGGACGAGAAGTTCAGGTAGCCGAGCACCTCAGCGAGGGCCGTCTCCTGATCAACTTCGGGTCCGTTTCGATCCATCCGCCGTGCCCTTAGTCATTGGTGGGTAAGGACTTATTGGGGGGTATTCCGGCACTCCGGAATTTGCTGTCTTCGTCGAGTCCGGTAACTATCATAGAGTTTTGACGACCGCTTCGCCATCCACTGCGGGGGCCAAGCCCTGGGGTGCGGCGCGGGACGTCCCTTATCAGCAAGTCCGGCTTTCTACGGCAGCACGAAGATTCTCGAAGAGGTTTTGATATGCGACTTGTGGCGTGCCTCGTGGCGCTGGCGTTCGTACTCGGCGTGGTTCAGCGATCGGTCGAAGCTCAGGTGGTCAGTTCGGCCGGCATTTCGGCAACCGGCGCGGCTTCGCTCGGACTAGAACGGGCGTGGATGACCAAGGTGACGCTCGATTCGACCCGCGGCTATGTCGTGGGCATGGTGCTGCACAAGAACGTGCTGTTCGTCTCGACAAGCCAAGGCGTGGTGCAAGCGATCGATGCCGAGCATGGCGCCAC
>JAEUIL010000351.1 GCA_016794255.1 Planctomycetaceae bacterium
CGCTACGGTTCCCGTGAGATCGACAAAGTGAAATTGCAGCATTCCATGCTGGCAGACGCCCTTGAAGATGCGCCGGTAATGCTGCGGCGGCGAGGACGGGCTCGCGGGTGGGATGGCGGCTGGCGGACTCGGTTGCGATGACGGCGAGGCGGGTTCGTTATGTGGCACCGGAGCCGGCAAGGGTTGGCCCGCCGGCGGCTGCATCGGGCTCATCGGCGCGGCTGTTCCTGGCTGTCCGAGCGGCGCAGGAGGCACCAGCGGCTGGCCCAAATTCTGCTGGGCGACGGTATCCACCGGCGCTACTTCTGCCGCGACCACGGTGCTGACCGTCAGTGCCAAACCGAGCGCAAATGCCAAGCGAATCGCCATCGGAGTACCTCAAAGCTAGGAGAACTAGGTGCTTTGAGAGTACTTTATCAGCGCGAATGGGCAATCTCAACAGCCTGGGGGTACTGCGTAGAGTTTTCGGCCGTTAACCGCCGACGGTCGCCAATTCGGCCGGCGACTCGGCCGATTCCCGTTGTTCGCACACGAACGGGCTCCCCACGCTCGGATCGTCACCAAAGCTGATCCCCAACGCCCGGGCGGCTTGAACGTCGGTGCAGTGCGGATCGACGACCCGCAACCGGCTCACGGCATCGATAATCGGCACGCTCTCGATCCGCGGCGGAGCCGAGCACACCATGCGACCAAAGCCGCCATGATGAATCAGACCCACGGCATGCGCCCCGAACTGCGTGGCCAGCACGCGATCGAACGTCGTTGGGGTACCGCCACGTTGCAAGTGTCCGAGCACCACGCAACGAGTCTCGCGGGCCAGCCGACTTTGAATCTCGGCCGCGACGACGTTGCCCACGCCACCCAGTCTCACTTGGCGACTTTCGGCGCGGCGTTCCTGCGTGACACAATCGCCGCTCGGGAGCGGAGCCCCCTCGGCGACCACGACCAACGTAAACTTCTTGCCACGAGCTTCGCGCTCCAAGATCGCCCGGCAAACGTTCTCGTAGCTCCATTCGATCTCGGGGATCAAGATCACATCGCCACCGCCGGCAATGCCCGAGTGCAACGCGATCCAACCGGCATGACGGCCCATCACTTCGAGCACCATCACGCGATCGTGCGCGGCGGCGGTCGTGTGCAGGCGGTCGAGCGCGTCGGTCGCACAAGCCACGGCGCTGTCGAAACCAAACGTGTAAGCTGTCGCCGAGAGATCGTTGTCGATCGTCTTCGGCACACCCACCACGGGAATGCCGTTCTCGTGGAATTGCTGCGCGATCGACAGCGAACCGTCGCCGCCGATGCACACCAAGCCGCAGATGCCCAGCTGTTGAATCGTGACCTTAACGGCCGCAATCAACTCGGGATCGAGCTCTTGCCGATCATCGACGCCCGTTCGGGTCACAAATCGGCCTTTGTTCGTCGAGCCCAGGATCGTGCCCCCTTGGCTGAGAATGCCCGAGGTGTTGCGATTGGTGAGCGTGATGTAGCTCACCGGATCGATCAAGCCTTCGTAGCCACGCAGAAAACCGATCACGTCGTAACCCAGCTTGTGGGCCGACTTATAAGCACCGCGGATCACGGCGTTCAAGCCCGGGCAATCGCCGCCGCTAGTCAAAATGCCGATCCGCTTACGAGTGTGCGACATATTCCTGTCCGTCCGATTTCTGCGAGGTGTAAAACAATTCTCGTGCAACTCTAGGTCGCAAATCGTGCGAATTTGTCGCCCACCGGTGGCAACGACGGGTGTCGGCCGTTACTGTGGTAACGATTGTAGGGCCTGCCCGATCGCCCGCCGCTTCGTTCCTTTCCACCTGGAGAATGCTACATGAACCTCCGTCCCGTTTGGCTC
This sequence comes from Planctomycetaceae bacterium, assembly GCA_016794255.1. Taxonomy (GTDB): domain Bacteria; phylum Planctomycetota; class Planctomycetia; order Pirellulales; family PNKZ01; genus JAEUIL01. The sequence continues at coordinate 1,850 of JAEUIL010000351.1, forward strand.
GCTGCGCTGCTGTTGCTCACGACGATCACGCCAAGTTTTGCCAAAGATTCCGATGCCACGCTGCCGGTACCGCGCGACGGCAATTGGATGAAACGCCACGAGTTGATCAACTCGCGCGCCGCGGAGGGGAACAAAGACGTGATCTTCCTCGGCGACTCGATCACGCAAGGCTGGGAAGGGGGCGGCAAAGCGGCCTGGGATAAATACTTTGCCCCGCTCAAGGCCATGAACGCGGGCATCAGCGGCGATCGCACGCAGCATGTTCTCTGGCGGCTCGAGAATGGCAACATCAAAGGCATCGAACCGAAGGTGGCGGTCCTGATGATCGGCACCAACAACTCGGGCAGCAACACCAGCGAAGACATCGCCGACGGTGTAAAAGCGATTGTCACGTCGCTGCGTACGAAGCTGCCGAACACCAAGATCGTCGTGCTTGCCGTCTTCCCCCGCGGCGCCGACCCGAGTGACGCACGTCGCAAGGTCAACGAGGGGACCAACGCCATCATCAGCAAGCTCGACGACGGCAAGAGTGTGTTCTATCTCGACATCGGCCCCAAGTTTCTGGGCGAGGGTGGCACGTTGAGCAAAGAGATCATGCCCGACCTGCTGCACTTGAGCCCGCAGGGCTATCAGATTTGGGCCGAGGCGGTGGAGCCGGTCGTCAAGAAGCTCTTGGCCGGTTCGTAAGTCAATCGCTAACGATCGACCGGTGCTCGTCGAGCACGACACCGGTCGGTCGCTGCTCGCAGTAACCATCGCAAGGCGAGTCCGTTTTCCGTAGGACGGGTCTCCAGTCCCGTCCAAGACCTTTCAAGATACATGGACGGGACTGGAGACCCGTCCTACCGAAGAGTCAGCTTGAAAAACCCAAGGGACGCAGTAACCATCATCGGCCCCTTGTTGATCACGGCCGTTTTGCTAGCATGGCCGAATGGCCGTCAGCCCGATGATGCAACAGTATCTGGACGCCAAAGCGGCGTGTCCCGATACGCTCCTGTTCTTTCGCATGGGTGACTTCTATGAGTTGTTCCATGACGATGCCAAAACCGCCGCGCGTGTGCTCAACCTTGCGCTGACCAGTCGCGACAAGGGCGAGAATCCGGTCCCGATGGCCGGCTTCCCGCACCATCAGCTCGAAAGCTATTTGAGCAAGCTGCTCGCCGTCGGCATTCGGGTCGCCATTTGCGATCAGGTCGAAGATCCGCGGCAGGCCAAGGGGATCGTCAAACGCGAGGTGACCCGGATCGTCACCCCGGGCACGGTCACCGACGATGCCCTGCTCGACCCGCGCGAGAACAATTATCTGGCGGCGATTGTGCCCGGCGACTCCAAGCAATCGCAGGCGGGTCTCGCCTGGGTAGAACTCTCGACCGGCCGGTTTTGGGCCATGCAACTCGATGGTGCCCGGCTGCTCGACGAGCTTGCCCGGGTCAATCCGGTCGAGTTGCTCGTGTCGGACGAAGCCCGCGATCTGCCGGTCGGTTTCGATCAACAACGGGTCGTCACCCGGCGGCCGCCGTGGGCCTTTGCCCATCGCACGGCTCACGAGTCGCTCACCAAGCATTTCAACACCAACACGCTCGCCGGGTTTGGCTTTGCCGAGACCGACGTTCCCGCCATCCGCGCTGCCGGTGCCGTGCTCGACTATCTGCAAGAGACGCAAAAGACGTCGCTCGAACACATCGATCGGTTAGTCGCGTATCGCCCCGGCACGACGCTCGAAATTGACGAGTCGAGCCGCCGCAGTCTCGAGATCAGTCGCACGTTGCGCGATGGCCGTCGCGATGGCACGCTGCTCTCGGTGCTCGATCGCACGATGACCGCCATGGGCTCGCGGCTCTTGGCCGATTGGGTCGCCAATCCGCTCACCGATCTCACGGCGATCGACGAGCGGCTCGATGGTGTCGCCGAGTTGGTCGAAGCGAGCGCCACGAGTGACGAGCTGCGCGAACAACTGCGGCGCGTGTACGACGTCGAACGGCTCGTGACCCGGGTGTCGACCGGCCGCGCCACGCCGCGCGATCTCAGTTTTCTCGCCAAGACCTTGCGCATGCTGCCGAGTGTGAAGGCGAAACTGGCCGCTCGACGCAGCCGGCTGTTGCAGCGCTGCGAAGCCGAGCTCGACCTGTGCCCCGACCTGCGGGCGAGACTCGACGCGGCGCTCGAAGAAGATTGTCCGCTAGTCAGTCGCGATGGTGGGTTCATCCGCCCGGGCTATCACGCCAATCTCGACGAACTGCGCGAGTTGATGACCGGCGGCAAGCAGTGGATCGCCAAGTATCAGGCCGATGAAATCGAGCGCTCGGGCATCCCGTCGCTCAAAGTCGGTTTCAACTCGGTGTTCGGCTATTACCTCGAAGTCACGCACACGCATCGTGACAAGGTGCCCGAGCATTACATACGCAAGCAGACCATCAAGAACGCCGAGCGTTACATCACGCCCGAGCTCAAAGAGTACGAAGAGAAAGTGCTCAGCGCCGAGGAGAAGGTCAAAGACCTTGAGCACGATTTGTTCATCGAGCTGCGCGACCTCGTCGCCTCGCACAGTCGACGCTTACGGGCCACGGCCGATCTCGTCGCTCAGATCGACGTGCTGACAGCGCTTGCCGACTTGGCGCGCGATCGCGGTTACGTTCGACCCACGGTGTCCGACGAGCCAGTGCTATCGATCACCGCCGGACGTCACCCGGTGCTCGACGCTCTGCGGCCGGATGGCTCGTTTGTGCCGAATGACGTGCAAGCGTCGCCCGACGAGGGGACGATGCTGCTCATCACCGGGCCCAATATGGCGGGCAAGAGCACGTACATCCGGCAAGTCGCGCTGCTGACGCTGATGGCGCAGCTCGGCAGTTTCGTGCCCGCCCAGCAGGCAACGATCGGCATTGCTGACCGCATCTTTGCGCGTGTCGGGGCGAGCGACGAATTGTCACGCGGGCAGAGTACGTTCATGGTCGAGATGACCGAGACCGCCCGAATTCTGAACACCGCCACCGAACGCAGCCTCGTGATCCTCGACGAGATCGGCCGCGGCACGAGCACCTACGACGGCGTGTCGCTCGCTTGGGCGATTGTCGAGCATCTGCACGATCAAGTCGGCTGTCGCACGCTGTTCGCGACGCATTATCACGAGCTGACCGATCTGGAACGTTCACTTGCCCGGGTGCGGAACTTGAATGTGTCGGTCCGCGAGTGGCAAGACGATGTCGTGTTCCTGCACAAGATCATTCCCGGCGCGGCCGACAAGAGCTACGGCATTCACGTGGCGCGGTTGGCCGGTGTGCCGCGCGAGGTGCTCGAGCGCTCGAAGCAAATTCTCTCGCGGCTGGAACAAGATCATCAAGACAGCAACGGTCGCTCGCGGCTCGCCAAGAAGAAATCGCTCCGCGCCGGCGACTTGCAACTGACGTTGTTTGCGGTCGACGATCATCCCGCGGTCGAGAAGCTCCGCACGATCGACCCCAATGGTCTCACGCCGCTCGACGCCCTCAACTTGCTGCACGAGCTCTGCGGTCTGGTCGACGACGCAGAGGCCACCAAGGTCAGGCCACGGTGAACGCATGACGACGGCGTTTCCCGATTGGCGGCAGTTGTGGCGACGCAGTCGAATTCAGCTCACCGATCTGCTGTTCCCGCCCGAGTGCGCGGTGTGCCATGTCGATCTGGCCGCGGGAGACGATCTCGCGATGTGCGTCGATTGTCGGCAACAACTGGTGCCACAGACGCCGACCCGCCGCTGTCGGCAATGTGGGGCCGAGAATGCCGCTCCGCCAGATGACCGTGGCCGCTGCTCGCATTGCCGCGACGGGCGTTGGCACTTTGCGTCGGTCACGCCGCTCGGCAACTACGACGGATCGCTACGCCGCGCCGTGTTGCTGATGAAACTGTGGCAGCGTGAGCCGTTGTCGCTGGCGATCGGAAGACTCACGGCCGAGTCGTTGTCCGAGCCGCTCAGCGAGTTGGGCATCTCGTTGGTCGTGCCGATTCCGATGCACTGGACGCGTCGCTTATGGCGAGCGACCAATAGTCCCGATCTGGTCGCCGAGTCGCTCGCCCATGCGATGGGCGTGAACGACGACGGTCGGTGTCTCGTGCGTGTGCGGCATACCGAGCAGCAGTCGATTCTCGCTCCGACCAAACGCGCCGAGAACGTGCACCATGCGTTTCGCGTTCGCGATGGTCACGACGTGAACGGCCGAGTCGTGTTGCTCGTCGACGACATTCTGACCACCGGCGCCACCTGCAACGACGCCGCGCGAGCGCTTCGTGCAGCGGGAGCGAGTGACGTGCACGTCTGCGTCGTCGCCCGCGCTGCTCACAACGCGTAGTATCGCTCGTCTGCCATACTATTCTTAGGCAATCTCAACTCTCGACGCCGCTCGAGCAAACAGAAACTCGCGTGTTTCCAGCGCTCGACGTACTTTTTCCGTAGACATCCGGCCGATCGGCGACCTGTCGTACCTGCACAACACGACCCCTGTTTGCCGCCGTCCTGATTGATGCTTGCGTGTCGGCCCGCGTCCAACTATGGTCAGCGGAAGCGTTTGCGTTCGTGTTATTTCTCAGCATCTGAGCGGTGATTGGCATGTGGCGTTTATGTTCTCCCTGGGCCAAGGTGTTCGGCGGGGTCTTGTTGGCCCTGATGGTGGCCGCGCCCCGTTTCTGTCTGGCGGAAGAGCCGCTCAAGTATGTGCCGAAACTGGGCGTTTGGGCGGACTCGTTTGTCTTCGAGGATGGACGAGCCGGGCTGCGCGTGGTCCGTATCGATCTCAACGCGCCGGCCATGTACCTGCGCGATCTGCCGAGCGAGTTCGCTGGCCCGCGTCGCTATCTGTCCGCTTATCGCGATGTGATCCTTGCCGTCGATGGGCAACGCGTGACCCGAGTCGACGAACTGAACGCCATGCTTTATCGCGCCGGCGAAGAGTCGCGTCTGACGATCTACAATCGCAGCACGAAACGCGATAACCGATTCTACGTAACTTTACCGTAAAGCAACCGCACTCAGTTCGCCGTGGCTGCCGACTTCTCGGTCAGCCGTTGCTTGATCGCGGCGATGCCTTTCTCCAAGACGGGATCGGCAAGCGGCGGCGGATCGGTGTTCTTCACGGGCTCGCCATCCCCCTTGGGCTTCACTGCCTTGCCCGATTCCCGTTCGCGGCGGGCTTGGGCGATCTCGCGCTCTTGGTCGAGCGTGAGCTTCACTTCGTAGCCCGCGTCGGGAACGACGCCCCACTCGTCGGTCTCTTTCGCCTTGCGACCGCGATGAATGTTTCGATCGCTGGGACGCCAATACGTGGCGATCGTCAACTTGAGCGCACTGCGGCCTTCTTCGAGCTTGCGAATCTCCTGCACCGTCCCTTTGCCGAAGCTCCGTTCTCCGACGATCGTGGCTCGATGATGGTCCTGCAAGCAGGCCGCGACAATCTCGCTCGCGCTCGCCGAGCGATCGTTGATGAGCACCGCCAGGGGCAGGTCGGCGTAAGGGGCACTCCCGGCGGCGTCAAAGAACTGATCCCGGGCATCGTCGCGATACTTGACTCGCACGACGCGTCCTTGGTCGACGAACAGATTGCAAATCTCGACCGCGCCTTCGAGCAAACCGCCGCCATTGTTGCGTAGATCGATGATCAAGCCGCGCATCCCCTGCCGCTTCAGATCGGCGAGCGTGTCCTTCATCTCTTTCACGACATTGCGACCAAAGCCGGTCAAGCGGACGTAGCCCAACTTGTCCTCGCCCGGCAGCATGAACTCCCATTCGCCATTGGGCTTGCGGCGGTCACCGAGCACTGCCTTGACCTGGATGAAGGCCCGTTCGATCGACATCTCGACCGGTTCGCGCGCTCCGGCGTGGACCACCTTGAGCTTGACCTTTGACTTCTCTTTGCCGCGCACCCGCCGCACGGCCGCGTCGAAGGTCTCGTTCGTCAGGCCGGTCACGTCCTCGCCATCGATCTCGATAATCGTGTCACCGGCGAGCATGCCCGCCTCGGCAGCCGGCGAGCCCGGCAAGGGCATGACCACTTCCAGCGTTTGCGACTCGCGGTTGAACATCACCTCGATCCCGATGCCGGGAAACTCTTGGCTCAGGTTTTGCTCCTGCCGCGTCGCCTCGCCGGGGTTCAAGTACCGTGAATTCTCGTCGAGCTGGTTCACCATGCCATCGAGCGCAGCCTCGAACAGCTCGCGATCATCGACTTTCTCGACGTAGTTCTCCTCGACCTCTTCGAGGATCTGCACGAAGGTGTCGAACATCCGCCCATACCGACTGCGGTGGGCACTGTCAGCTTTGCGGTAACAAAAGGCCGAGATCAAACAAATGACCAGCAGCAGGTAGAGATTGCGGCGCGGCATGGGAAAGTGGTTGGTG
>JAEUIL010000541.1 GCA_016794255.1 Planctomycetaceae bacterium
GGCCCAACAGGCCGAGCGCTACGCGATCATTCGTTCCACGTACCACGGCAGCAACACGCATGGCGTGGGTGTGCACTACAACCTCAGTGGCTTGAAACACGCGCCCCGCGCCCAGGGCGAGCCGCAAAACTCGCGCATCGACCCGCCGTCGATCAGCGGCGTCATGCGGCAACTGCGGGGCGATCGCAACGGCTTGCCCGGCGCGGTTCATCTGCCGGTGCGAATCGGCGATCAAAACAACTTCCAATGGGCCGGTCAGGGTGCCGGCTTGCTCGGACCCAAGTACGACCCGCTCACGTTGATCGACGACACGTGGAATCCGGGCACGATGCCGCCGGGCTTCCTGCCACCGGCCGAGGTCGATCTCGATCGTCATCGCCAACGCGCGTCGTTGCTGCAAGGAATCAACTCGCCGGCCCTGCGCGAACTGCCCAGCGTGCAAGGCTACGGTCGCTACAGTGAACAGGCGTTGTCGATTCTCGAATCCAAGTCGGCTTGGGAAGCGTTCTTGCTCAAAGACGAACGACCCGAGACGATCGAACGCTACGGCGACAACAAGTTCGGGCGGAGCTGTTTAGTCGCGCGACGTTTGATCGACGCGGGCGTCAGTCTCGTCACGGTACCGTGGATGTTTCTGCATTCCACGCAGAACTTCGATACGCACTCCAAGCACTTCAAAGTGATGAAAGAAGTGTTGATGCCGCCTGTCGATCGAGCTTTCTCGGCGCTCTTGGCCGACTTGGCCGAGCGCGGGTTGCTCGACGAGACGCTCGTCGTGTGGACCGGCGAGTTTGGTCGCACGCCAAAGATCAACAACAACGCTGGACGCGACCACTGGGGAGCCGTGTACAGCACGGTGTTGGCAGGCGGCGGGATTCGCGGTGGCCAGGCGTATGGCTCAAGCGACAGGATCGGCGGTCAACCGGTCGATAATCCCGTGCATGTGCGTGATCTGTTTGCCACGATCTATCATGCGCTCGGCTTCGCGTCCGATGCCAAAGTGCTCGATCCCGTGGGTCGTCCGCACTTTTTTATCGAAGGTTCGGTCGTCGAGAAGTTATTCTGAGAGTGTATGACAAAAAGAGTATCCATCACGCTCCGCGTGATGAGCGTTGGCACCGACTTGGCACAAATTACTCTCAACTCAAAATATCATCAAACGTAACACCCTGCATCACGCGGAGCGTGATGGATACTCTGTCGGTAGTCGCCCTAAGTCTCAGGCCGTTCGACATTTGATTTCGCCACTCCTTTCCACTCGCCTCCTGTTTTCCACCTGCATGCGGCACACTCTTGGGACTTTGATTCTTCTGCTGATTTCATCCTCGGCCCTGGGGCAAGACCCGGTGCCGGTGCAGATGGCCGCCAAGCATCGAGCATTGCTGACCGACTACTGCGTGAAGTGTCATGGCTCGGCGAACGCCAAGGGCAACGTGCGGCTCGATGATTTGTCGTTCACGTTGTCGTCGGTCGAGACGGCCGAGCGTTGGCAGAAGATTCTCAACGCCGTGAACTCGGGAGACATGCCCCCGGAGGATTCCGAGCAGCCCCCGACCGCGCTCAAGACCGACTTCCTTGACGAGTTGGCGAACGCCATGGTGCAGGCCCGGAAGCGGCTGTCCGATCAAGGCGGGGTCATCACGATGCGGCGACTCAATCGCCGCGAGTACAAGAACACGCTCCGCGAGTTGCTCGGCGTCGAGATCAACGTGAGCGAATTGCCCAGCGACTCGGGCACCGGCGGCTTCGACACCGCGGGCCAGAACCTGTTCATCTCGGCCAATCAGATCGAACAGTATCAATCACTCGGACGCGAGGCGCTGGAAGAAGCCTTCGCATGGCGGGCTGCGGCGGGCGAAGAACGCCAGTTGCGCTACGAAGCCGAGACGTCGCTGGCTGTCATTCAGCAGAAATATGCCGAGAAGCTCGACGCCTTGGAACGTGCCAAGCAATGGGTGCAAGCGGTCGAGTCGGCCATGAAACGTCCCGAGAACGCCGCGGTCGTCGCGAGCTTGCGCAAAGAGTTCAAGACCGACGATCTGCTGCGTCGCTCGTGGGCCAAGATCGCGGGCGCACCGGCTCCCGAGCAGTTCGGCTTTCGCACGGTCGAGAACAACGCCGACAAGGCCAACGGCGCACTCGCTTATGCAACCCCGATCGGCGCCGGGTACATGCGGCCTTATCACGAGCGGTACCTCAAGCAGCCGCATCTCGATACCGGCGCGTATCTCACGATCATGGCGAACGACTTGGGCAACGATGTTGTGAGCCTATACGTGCCACCGAGTTGGCCCGTGGGCAATTACACGGTGCGCGTGCGCATCGGCGCGCTCGAAAACGCGCCGCCAGAGCGACGGTTCATCGAATTCGGCATTCACCCGCGCAACGGTCAGGTGATGAGCACGCACGAAGTGACCGGCACCATCGCCGCGCCGCAGATCATCGAGATTCCGCTCACGCTCACCAAGGAACACTCGTCGCGCGACAATCGCACGATCTTCATCCGCGAAAAAGGGACGAGCGATCATTACACGCAAACCCGGCGGGTGTTTGGCGAAGGCAAAGCGAAGAACGGCATCGGGCCCGAGTTGGCGTTGTGGGTCGATTACCTGGAAATCGAACGCAACACGGGCGCGTCGCAGGTGGCCGAACCGAAGCCGCCGAGATTTGGTATCGGCGACAATCGGCAAGTTGGTTCGGTCTCGGCCGCTGGGCATCGCACGGTGCGTTACGAATGCGAATTGGCCAACGAAAAGGTGTCGAAGTATGTCGCCGAGCAAATCGACGCTCGACAGCGGGCCCAGCAGTGGGTCAAAGCCGTCGAAACTGCCGCCGCGCAGCCCGAGAATCAGGCCGTCGTCGCCGAGTTGAAGAAAGCATCCAAAAACGACGCGATGTTCCGCCGCTCGTGGGACAAGATCGCCGGAGCACCCTCGCCCGAGTCGTTTGGCTTTCGCACCGTTGAAAACAACGCCGACAAAGCGAACAGCGCCCTTGGCGAGAACTGGCAGAAGTATCACGAGTACTATTTGCAGCAGCCGGCACTCGATCGCGGCGCGTATCTCGGCACGCCGACGATGCATCCGGCCGTGATGGCACTCGGTTTCTTGCAGTTGCCAGTGCCCAACGAATGGACCAGCGGCAACTACGTCTTTCGCGTGCGCATTGCCGCGGCAGCTCACGCACGGCCCGAGCAACGGTTTCTCGAAATCGGCACCCACCCGCGCAACGGCATGGTCCGAGCGACGTATGAAGTGACCGGCACCATGGAGCAACCGCAGATCATCGAGATGCGGTTCTCGTTGACCAAATCGCAAACTGACTCGGGCGATCGCACGTTGTTCATTCGCGAGAAGGGAGCTTGGGACAACAACGAAGAAGGTGGCCGCAAGCGTGCCGAGGCGGTGAAACGCAACGGCATCGGTCCCGAGGCGGTGTTGTGGATCGACTATCTTGAGCTCGAACGACTCAGCGATGCGGTCAAGCCCGAGCCGCCGGGATTGGCTGCCTTAAACCTTAGTGTGAACGACAAAGATCGGGCTCCCGAGTTGTCTGAGGTGCGGGCCGCACTCGCACGATTTGCTCAGGTTGCGTTTCGCGGTACGGAACCACCGGCCAGCTATCTCGATCGGCTCACGGCAATTTACGGCACGCATCTCAAAGCGGGGGCGAAGCCGTCGGCGGCCTTGAAAGACACGCTCGCCGTGGTGCTCGCTTCGCCGATGTTTCTGTACCTCGCCGAGCCAACGACAGCAGATCAGCAGCGGCCGCTCACCGGTCCGGAACTCGCCACACGGCTGTCGTATTTCTTATGGAGCGCGCCGCCGGATGAACGACTGCTCGATCTCGCTCGCCGTGACGAGTTGAAGAAGCCCGAGATCCTCGCAGCCGAGACCGCCCGCTTGCTCGACGATCCACGCGCGCGTGATTTCGTCCAGGGGTTTGTTTACCAATGGCTCGGCATGGAGCGACTCGACTTCTTCGAGGTGAACCGAGCCAAGTATCCGCGCTTTGACGACAGTACCCGCCTCGCGGCCAAACACGAGGTGTACGAGACGTTTGCCTACCTGTTGCGGCACAACGCGCCGCTGGGCGATCTGCTGCACGCCGACTATGTGGTGATCAATCACCTGCTGGGCGATTTCTACGGCATACCCGGCGTGCATGGCGACCAGTTTCACAAGGTCCGTTTGCCGGCCGACTCGCCGCGCGGCGGGCTGTTGGGAATGGCGGCGATCAACGTGATGGGGGGCAATGGCGATCGGACCAGTCCCGTCGAACGCGGCGCGTGGGTGTTGCGCAAGCTGCTCAACGATCCGCCGCCCCCCGCGCCTGCCAACGTGCCGCAAATCACGCGGCTGGCCGGCAAGGTTCTCACGACTCGCGAACGACTGCTCGCGCATCAAGAGGATGCCCAATGTGCCAGTTGCCATCGCAAGATCGATCCGATCGGGTTCGGTCTCGAAAACTTCGACGCCGTCGGACAATGGCGCACCGAGGATAGCTATCAGGTCATGGACGAGAACGGCAAGCCGGTCAAAGGAGCGAGCAAGACCTGGCAGATCGATCCCGCCGCGACGCTGCACAAAGGCCCCGCGTTTGGCAGCTTTTTTGAGCTGCGTGCCCTGATCGCCGCCAAGCGTGACGATTTCGCCCGTGGTTTCAGCGCGGCGTTGATCGAATACGCGTTGGGCAGGCCGATTGGGTTTCGCGATGAACCGCTGATTGCCGATATGGTAAACTGTGCCAATGCCAAACAGTTCGGCATGCGTGAGTTTATTCACACGCTTGTCGCCAGCCCCGCCTTCGGTACGAAATAGCCCCGCCGCTTGATCGAGGATCTTCCAATGACACCCCGCCGACACTTTCTCTCGTCGAGCACCGCCCTCATTGCGTTGCCGCTGCTCGAGTCGCTCGGCTTTCGGCGTTTTGCCCGAGCCGCCGCTCCGGCCCAGCCACCCAAGCGGCTCATCTTCTTGGGCTTCGGTTGGGGCGTGACCGAGCCGACTTGGTATCCCGACAGCAAACAGACGGGCACGAACTACGAACTGCCGCTGGGGCTCAAGCCGCTCGCCCGTCATCAAGCCGACATCACCGTTGTGCAGGGTTTGTGGAACAAATACTCCAACGAAGGGCACTGGGGCAGCACGATGTGGCTCACCGGCGCCAATCGGTACGCACAGCCGGGCCAGAGTTTTCACAACAGCATCAGCGCCGATCAAGTCGCCGCCGCCAAGCTCGGCCTGCAAACACGCTTCGCTTCGTTGCAATTCAACGGCAGTCAGACGGGCGATCTCAGCGGACATGGCCCCGGTTTGTCGATGGCCTGGGATGTGAGCGGCAAACCCGTCGGCGGACTCAACGGCCCGGTGGCCGCGTTTCATCGCTTGTTCGCCAAAGACACGACGCCCATCGAACAGCAACGAGCCATGCTCGCCCAAAAGCGCAGCGTGCTCGATGCAGTGGTCGATAACGCCCGCGCGCTCCAGCAAGGCTTGGCGCTCCAGGACAAAGCCAAGCTCGACGAATACTTTCAAGGCATTCGCGACATTGAGCTTCGGCTGGCCAAGGAAGAGCAGTGGCTCGGCGTGCCGCAACCGGTCGCGCCGCTTGCCGAACCCAAGCCCGGCGTGAATGGTCGCGAAGAGATCAAGCTGATGTACGACATCATGATCGCGGCGATGCAAACCGACAGCACGCGCGTCATGACCTTCCGCCAGCCGGTGAACACACTACTCACCGCGCTCGATATCAAAGTGCATCCGCACGACATGAGCCACTACCACACCACGCTCGGCGAGAAGCTCGATGCCTCGCAACGTCGCGACATCGCCCAGAGCGAGTTGCTCGCGGGCTTTCTCGACAAACTCAAAGCGACGAAAGAAGCCGACGGTTCACGGCTCTTCGATCATGTCGCGCTCGCCTATGGCAGCAACATTCGCACAGGTCACGAACTGTCGAACTGCCCGACGATCCTGTCCGGCGGCGGGGCCGGTTTGAAACTGGGGCATCACATCGTCGCGCCGCGCGACACGCCGTTGTGTAACGCCTGGCTGTCGCTGCTGCATGGCGTGGGGGTCGAGGCTGAACGGCACGGCGACAGCACGGGCGTGCTCAAAGAGATTCTCGCCTGATGTGAACTGGCGAGCCTGTTAGCCCCACGTCGCGCGCACCAGCTGCCGAAACTCGCCGAGATTGCGGATCTTATTGACCGCGGTGCGAAACTCGGCGAAGTCGGGCAAATGTTTGGCGAAGTAGCAACTCACGCGCGGCAACCGTCGTAGCGCCACGGTCGCGCCATAGAAATGAAACTCATCTTCGACCAAACGCAGCAGCACGCGTGAGCGCTCGGCCGCGGAGGGTGGCGGCAGTTGAGCGCCACCTTGGTACAAGGCGACGATCTGGCGAAAGATCCACGGATTGCCGAGACACCCACGGCCAATCGCCACGCCATCGGCCCCGCTCTCGTTGAGATACCGAATGGCGTCGCTCGGTTCGCGCACACCCCCGCTGCCGAAGACGGGGATCGACGTCGCCTGTTTCACGCGCGCCACAACCGACCAATCTGGCCCGCCGACATACGCTTGAGCGACGCTCCGCGCATGAACCTCGACCGCGGCCGCACCTACCGACTCGGCCCGACGTGTGATCTCGACGGCCGTTTCCTGTTCGGCATCGGGACCCGTGCGCAGCTTGAGCGTGACGGGAATCGAGACCGCTTTGACCACGGCGCTCGCAATGGCCTCGATCGCCGCGGGGTCGGCCATCAACGCCCCCCCTTCGCCCCGATTCATGAGCCGTTTGATCGGGCACTCGAAATTCAGGTCGACGATGTCGAACCCTTGCTCCTCGACCACTCGGGCCGCCGCGGCCATCACGGCCGGGTCGCCACCGCTGATCTGTCCTACGCGCGGCTTTTCGTCG
>JAEUIL010000571.1 GCA_016794255.1 Planctomycetaceae bacterium
AACAATGTCTGGCAAGAGTTCGATCAGATCCTCGTCGGTCAGCTTGCCGATGGCTCCGCTCAAAGCGCCCCGCGAGACCGAGTCCTCGTGCTGCAAAATGATGCGGATCGCCGGATAGAGCAATTCGCGGTCGACCCCCTCGAGCGAATCGCTGAGCAAACTCTTCGGCCCACGCGTGCCGGGATAACGCGAGAAGAGAGCAATCGCCGCCGAACGGGCGATCATGTGTCGCGGATCGGCCGCGTTGCGCCGCACCGTCATCGCCAGAAGATCGCTCACGCACGCTTGCCGGACTTCAGGCCCGAGCCAGGGAATCGCCTCGGCAGCGAGCGATTGCACCCACGGATCATGGTCCTGCAGCGCGGCACGAAGCTGCGGAGCGGCCGCATCGGCGCGAGCGCCGAGAGCCCCCAGAGCTTCGACCGCGCCGTAACGGGCATCGCGATCCGATCCGGCTAGCAACTTCAAGAGCGCGGGCACAAAATCCCCATCACGTTTGGCCAGGGCAGCGGCCGAACGCTGTCGCACAAACGGCGACCAACTCGAAACCCCGGCGAGCAACGTGTCCGTCGCGCGTTGGTCGTACGGGTCCTGGTCGCGTCGGTAGGCAAAGTCGCGCCCGGCGGCGATGACCTCGGCAACCTGAGTGGCATCGAGCGGCGGCACAGCAAAGGGCTTCTTGCCCGTTAATCGCAAACTTCGCAGCGGCAGGGCGTAGCCAAGCAAATGGTTGCCCGAGCAGTCCCAACGAGTATACGACTTGTGTTCTTCAGCACCGACCGGCGAGGCTTGATAGATCCAACTGTTTTCCCAGGTGCGAGCCAGGTCGTAATACCACGACTGCTCTTGCCAATACGCTCCGGTCGCGAGCGGTCCGCAACGAGCGACGCCGAGCATCGCCCAGAGATAGTTGAAGTAGTTGCCCGTGTGTCCGCGTTCGCGTTCGCTGTAAGCGGCGGTTGCCATTTTGGCAAAGAACTCAGTCGCTTCGCGATCGCCGAGCAAATCGAAGAGTACGGCCGCGGCGGCACACTTGCCATTGTCCTCATGGCCGGGAAAGGGGAGATGATCGCCGTAGGGAATGGCGCCTTTGTAAAGAAACCATCGTAGAAAGGTGCTAGCCTTCGTGATCGCTCGGTCGAGGTCTGGCTCATGGACGCCCGCCTCACGGGCCAAGACCATACCGATGGTGAGGCTCAAGCCGGGCTGATTCATCGCGCCATAGCCCGAGAGGTTGCCGCCATTGGCAGCAAAGCGGTGTCCCCAAGTGCCGACACCACTCTGCCCCCGGGCGGTTTCCAACGCGAGTCGCTTCAGTCCGGGCAGTACCGATTGATCTCCGGTGGCGATCACGTACTCGCCGAGAAAGGTCATCAGGTAACCGTAGTGCCACGACAGGAATCCATCGGTGGTAAAGTCGGCGGCCCATTCCGCCTCGCGTTTCACGAGCGGCAGATAACTCGCGTCGCTGCTGGCCAGTAGCCCCAAGGCGTTAAGCGCCCGGGGAATGGCGGGTGTTTGCTTGGCATAATTCAGGTCGCTCATGCGCTTGGCCAGCGACGCACAGCCCAGCGCGAGAATCTTCGCCGACTTGGGGCAGTCATACGGCGCGGTCGCGCTGTACTTGCCAAGCACCGGTAAGCGAATCGTGACGGTCTCGACCTGATCCGCGCGCCACCGCAGCAACGACAGCGTGCCCGTCGACGCCTCGGCTGCTGTGATGGCCATGGCAAGTTGCTGCCGAGCGTCGCTCGCAAACCGCTGGCCGTCGACGCCTAGAATCACATCCCCCTTCGCAAACACGTTACTGGCCGGCGAATCGTGGGCCACGTCGGTGACCAAAATCTGCCGCGCGTCGAACGTGTTGCCGTGGGCTGATTGCATCCAGCCACGCAACCCCGTGGGACCGAGCGTCCAGTCCAGAGCGCCGGCCGGCATGACGTCAATCTCCACCCGCGGACTCGCGGGCTTCGCTGCATCCTGCGCTACGGCAAGCGAGAGTGAACCCAACCCGGCGCAACAAATGACGAGATAACCAAACGTTCTCATTGCGAAAGTCTCGCTCGCACCATCTTCAGGACACGACGCAGTTACCGGCTGACTACCGAGTTGCTTGTTGCTTCAGCAACTCCAGATTGGCCTCGGCAAAGGCTTTGCCCATCAGAGCGAACGTCTTGGCACAGCCGAGATAATGGAAGCCAAAGTTCGAGGCGCCGCGCTTCCACATAGCCTCTTCGGCCGGAGAAATGAGCTTGGCCTCGTACTGCTTCAGGTAATCACGTTTTTGCGGCTCCGTCATCTTGCCATCGGCATTGGCGTGGTCTTTGTGCTTCGAGTTCAAGAAGTAACTCATCTGCCGAATTTGTTGCCGTTTGTCGTCAATGGCCCCCAACTCCTCGGACCAGAACGGCGCAGTTTCAACCGCGGCGACATTGCCGCGAAACTCCGGTAGCGCCGCCGGAGCGGCCATCGCCTTGCGAAACTCGATCGTTTGCGGATTAGCTTTCGCGCCGCCGACGCCCAGGACGCCGATGACGAACGGCAACTGCGGGACCCGCAAATCGCGGCGAATATCACGAATGAAATGGCCCAGCGCCACGCTGTAAGCTTCGTAGCCACCGGGCAAATGACGCTGCGGATACGTGCCCGAATCCACCATGTCGTTCCACCCTTGCAACCAGACAAAGCCCGCGAGTTCATATCCTTGCTGCTCATCATACGCTGGGCAGACGCGTTTGATGTCGCTCAGTACGCGTTTTACATGCTCAATCATCAGCCGATAATAAACGCCGGTCTCGTTTGCCTTGTCTGCCTGAATCGCGGCGATGTCCTTGCCTTGTTTCCGAAAGTTGTCGAGCTGCATCTCGTTGAACACATACGGACCGGCGCTCGGCGAACGAAAATCGGTGTGCAGACTCTTGCCACCCCAAGCGGTCTTGATGAGCAACACCGGTTCAGCGAAGGCCGCGTCCATCGTGATGCCAAACGTGAACTCAGGCCCGATCTTGCCGTTGTCCTGATCGGGCTTTTGCCGCGAGCCGTAACCGGCGGTCAATTTGCCGAAGCCTTCGCCGTTGTTCTCACCGCTACCGGTGAAGTACGAAATCCACGCCCCCTCGCAGACGTGCGGCTGGCCGTTCGCGTCGCGCATTTGCTTTAGTAGCGGAGCCGTGGCGGGATCATCACCGATGTAGTCAAACGTTTCGATCCGGGCGTGCCCCTCCATGTTCGATTGCCCGGCGAGAATGAAGACGCGCAACGGCTTGGCGTGAGCCTGGATCGTCAACGCAAAAACGAACAACACGGGCAACCAAGCACGGACAAGCACGGAGGTTCGCTGCATCATCGGGAAGCATTCCTACGCAGGGGGCGAAGATCGAAGCGGGTCTCTGAGATAGTGTGAGTGCAGGACCGTGGGCGTCAAGTATGAAACAGACCTTTGCCGGCTGGAATACAAAGCGGCAATACACGACGGTTCGACGAATGTCCGCGTCGCCCCGCGCGGTTTAGCGCTCGAACGGCCATGGATCTTGTCGATCTTCGATCCCGTCGCGATCGGTGTCGTGACCCGGCTGCAGATACTCGGGCACTTCGGGCTGGCTGGTGGGATACGCTTCCACGGCAGCCCAAACAACGCGAGCCAGCTTTGCACGCGTCAGCGAACCACTCACCGCGGGCGATTGGAACTCGAAGCCCGCCGATTTAAGCACCGTCGTTAAGTCTGTGACGTTGGCAACTTGCGTGGGTGCATCATTCGTCGGCCACTCAGCGGGCGCTTTGAACGACCCGACGCGCGTGGCGGCGGCTCGCCGGACTGTGGCCAACGCCTCGGCAATCGTTATCTTTTGATCCGGTTTAAAGTGCACGGAATCTTCGAGCGGCAACAGGATGCGCCAGGCCGTGAGCAATGTCGCGGCGGCAAAGTGCTCGTCGCTTGGATGCAGATCATGATAAGGCCAAAGCAGCAGGCCGTGCCGTGGTCGGCGTGGCTTCCGTAGTCGCTGCTGCAACTTCGATTCGAGTGGTTCGCCCAAAACCAGACGCCGCTGCAATTGCTCGACGAGTTTCGGCGAGGCGACGATCTCGCGCGGCTGTTTGCGCTGTTCAAGCGACATCGCGGCCAATGCTCCGGCAGCTTGACCGGCATGCATCATTTGACCGTGCAGTCGCAAAGCAGCGCTCGTGATGCTGGTCACACCCAGGTTCTTCGACGAGCCGATGAGACGGTCAACCCGGACAGGCACGAGCGATCGGGCCGACAACATGGCGCGGTCCGTGTGTGTCGACCAGTTGCGCGTGGGCGTGTGGATCAGCGCCCAAGGGCCGGTGGGGTCGTCATTCAGAAACTGACGCCGTGTCGGATGAAAGTCGATGTTGAATTGAAAGCCGAAGAGGCCGTCGTAGGGCATGACCTGGGCCCAGCGTGGTTCCGGATGCGGCGTGCGAATGTCTTGCTCGCGCAGCATCGATAGCGCGTGCAGCCGCAAACCTTCGCGAATATACGGCTTCGGCGGCAACAGGTCGGGCGTGGCAAAGTCCTCGATCAACGCCAGTTTCTTGAACGGTTCCGCGTTCGCACTTGCGGGCAACTGCTTGAGAAAATACAGCATTCCCAGCGAATGCTGCTTGGCATCCTC
>JAEUIL010000671.1 GCA_016794255.1 Planctomycetaceae bacterium
TGCTGCGGCGGCTTTGCGATGCTCACCGTGACCGTCTCGAAGCAGGCGCAGCAGATCAAAAGGAATGAGTTCGCCATCACCGATCCCACGGAAGTGATGCAGATTGCTCGCGAATTGGCTGACACCGACTTGCTCGACGATTTCAAAGAGGGCGGTGCAAGTGAAGTTAAATTGCGTGGCGTGAACAAGTTGGTGTTCAAGATCGCGAAGCTCAAGGCAGACGACGATCGCAGCATGATGCTCTGTCAGTGGGGCGAAGATACGGTCACGAACAAATCGCACGACGAACTCATTCGCGATTCGACCGATCTGGTGAATCCGGCTCAGCCCGCGGCGGAGGATGCCGACTCGAAAACGAAGCCCGACATCGTGATCAAAGACCTGACGGTGCGAGGCAAGCCGGCGCGGTTTCAGTTCTTGAAGGTGAAGCACAAGCCGGCCGAGGGCGAAGAGGCCGAGTACTGGCAAGTGAGCGGTGTCATTGCTGGCAAGGACGGGCCTACGGTGCTGACGTTGTTCCTGCCCCGCACGGACTACACGATGGAGCAGTTGATTGCCGACTTCGAGGCGATCAAGTAGCCGACACGCCCCGGTCCATCATTTCGGCCGGGACAAAAAGCTCTGTAGATTCTCCGCCCCGGGCCACGTTTCCTTTCTTGTGGCCCGCGATGATCTTTGCGGCGCCCGCTCAGCGATTGCCCTCGCGCACTCCTCGCCAGGGTCTTTTCTACCGCTCTCGGAGATCATGTCATGTCACGCAAACGTCGTCGTTGGTTCGATTGGTTCCGCTCTCAACCCACGCCGCCCCGCGACGAGCGGCGGCAGATTCGTCTGGAAGCGCTCGAGGATCGGCTGCTGCTGCACGGCGGCATGCAGACCATGTCGTTCGATCAGCAACAGCCCGCGATGGTCGGCAGTGCCGTCGCCGGTCAAACCCAAGGACAAACTCAGGGTCAGGGGCAACTCCAAGCTCAAGGACAAGCCGCCGGCCAAGATCAGCAACGGCCTCAATGCGCGGGCATGCTCGGTGCCCAAGGTGGTCAGACGCAGAACGGCGGCGGTCAGCAACTCGGTAACGCGCAGATGGGCGGAGCCAACGCTCAACAAACCGGCCCGATGCAAGGCGGCCGACAACAGCAACACGGCGGCCCGCAGCAGAACGCCGGACCGCAATCAGGAACGCCCACCGGCAACACGCAACTCAACGCCGGTTCACAAGCCCCGCAAAACTCGGCAAGCATGCCCACCGGGATGTCGCAGTCACTGCAGCAACCACCGGGCGGTGGAGCGGCACAAGGCGGCATGTCAGCTCAAGGCGGCGGTCAGAACGCGAACAGCTCGTCATCGTCGGGCCACACCTGCCAGCATGACGACGAAAGCACCACGAGTGTTACGACCGCTGACCTCACCGGCGAGAGTGACGACAGCGACACGACCACGGATAGCACCTCCACGGAACTATCCGATTCGTCGGACCTCACCGTCGCCGCGGCGGACGCGTACTTCTATCAACTCGGCGCTCAAGTCGGCAGCAACCCGTTGGGCATGAGCCTCACGCCGTCAGGTTCGTCGACCAACCGCACGATGATGATGCGTACGTAAACGAACGCCACGCACTACCGATCCGCTTCGCGAACTTCTACTTCCTCACCGTCGGGGCCGAGCAGATAGGCGATCTGCCCGGCTCCGGCGACCGGCGGTGTGAATGGAGCGGGATGCGATGGATGCAAACCGACGCCGTGCCGCGCGGCATGGGCGAGGAACGTGGTGAGATC
>JAEUIL010000760.1 GCA_016794255.1 Planctomycetaceae bacterium
AAACGGACGGGAAGGTCTACTACGCGATCAAAGAGCTAGCCAGCTCCGTCGAGTCTCACTTGGACAAGCCCGTGAAGATCGTCGCCAACGTGAAAGACTCCACCAAGAGTAAGGCCAAGGTCATGGTGTATCTGGTTTCCATTCAGGCTGGAGCAACCGGGAAGCCCCAACCCAAGACCGACCCCAAGGCACCATCCGCCCCGGAGCGACTGCAAACCACTGGCACTTTCAGTAAGACAGCCGAAGGCGGGATCATCTTCACCGACCAGGCGGGCGGGCAGGTCTATTACGCGATTAAAGAGCTAGCCGGCTCCGTCGAGCCTCACTTGGACAAGCCCGTGAAGATCGTCGCACGAGTGAAAGACTCCACCCGCACTAAGGCGAAAGTCATGGTGCATCTTGTCTCTATTCAGGCAGCGCGTTGAAGCCTTACGGACACCGTCGTTCGACGCAAATGCATGATATGCGAGCCACTTTCGCCAGCCGTGTCGCAGCGCGAACGCTTAACTATCGGCAAATGACACGCGACCCAGGCGAGTTTACTTGCCCGGGAACACGTGACCTTTGACGCTCATCTCGGCAGTGTAAAGCGAGGTGCGGGCGGTCACGAACAGCGTCTTGTTCTCTGGTCCGCCGAACGTCACGTTCGCCGGCGCCTCGGGGAATTCGATGATGCCGAGCGCTTTGCCATCCTTGTCGAACACCTGAAGACCCAGGCCCGACGTGATGTAGAGATTGCCCTTCTCATCAACGGTCAAGCCGTCGCCGCCGCGGCCTTGTTGTCCCTGGGGCTGAGCCAAGGTGCAGAACACCTTGCCGGCACCGAGCTTGCCCGGCCCCAGCACTGGATAGGCCATCATCTCGGCCTGCATCGACGGAATCACGTACAGCGTCTTCTCATCGGGCGACAGGATCACGCCGTTGGGTGCTTTCAGATCGTCGACCAATCGCGTGACTTTGCTCGCCTGATCGACGTAGTAGACGGCCGTCACTTTCTGCGGCAGCGGCAGCGGGGCCCGGAAATGCGGATCGGTGAAATAGACACCGCCCGCGCGATCGAGCACCAGATCGTTCGGGGCGTTGAACCGATTCCCCTCGTGCTTGTCGGCGATCACGCGCACCTTGCCGTCGGCCGCGACCGCCACGATGCGGCCTTCCATCTCGCACCCGACGAGCTCGCCCACGGCGTTGAACATGTTGCCATTGGTGCTGCCCGACGGCTTGCGAAACACGCTCAGCTTGCCGGCGACGTCGGTCTTGTAGACGGTACTATCGGGAATATCGCTGAAGAACACGTTTCCTTTGCCGTCAGCCGCGGGCCCCTCGGTGAACTTGAAATCGCCGTGCAGCTTCTTCACCTCGCCGATCGGCCCCAGGCCAGGAATCGAATCGGCGCCGAGCGCGAACGAGGCGGCGAACAACGTCAAAGCAACGGACGGCATCAGGTAACGCATCATGAGCGAGTGGCTCCGGTGTGTTTGAATAGGCGGGGTAAGTCGAGGTACGCATTGGTATACGCGCTTCGCGCCGCAAATGCGAGCGTTACGGGTCAACGTCTGCGGCCTTAGCGGGAACGGCGGTGACGGCGAGCTTGCGAGTCGAGTATTCCCGCCGGATACGGTGTCCGGTTCGTGGGTGTCCATGCTCGACAATGTCTTGCCGCCTCATGCACCGCCCCGCAATCGCTTTCGCAATTCACGTGCAAGCTATTGTCCACCATGCACTTACGGCAATTGGCGAGATTCGCAACGCCATGTACCGCTGACCGCAGATCATCCTCGTGAGTCCGCCAACGCAGTTTTCCTCGCCGCGGTTCTCTGGTCAAATTCCGGCGGATCGTATAATTTAGACATGTCAGGTTGTCAAAAATCAGTTTTCCGCACGAGGAGTTTGTTCCATGGCAGTCATGCTGAGTGAAAAGGCCGCCAAAGAGGTCAAGAAGATCATCGAAGAGCAAAAGTATCCCGAGGGGACGCTGTTGCGAGTGAGCGTGGCCGGCGGCGGCTGCAGTGGTTTCCAATATGGTCTCGGTTTCGATCAAACGTTCGACGAGCAAGCCGACAAGAAGGTCGTGCAACACGGCGTGACCGTGGTCGTCGACAAGAAGAGCGAGTTGTACCTCGACGGCACGACGGTCGACTTCTACGAAGGTCTCGACAAGCGCGGCTTCACGTTCGATAACCCGAACGCGGTCAAGTCGTGCGGTTGTGGCCAGTCGTTCTCGGCATAGTCGCACGTCCGACCATTTATCGAACACGGAAACCCCTGTGCGGTTCGTGAAGAGCCGCGCAGGGGTTTTGCTTTTTGAGTAACCGATCAACGCGAATCAACGACGGTTGTCCAAGCCTCAGTTCACGATCCCCTTCGTGACCGTGAGGAACACATCCTCAAGCGTCGGGTCTTTGTCGGCAAACGACGACAATCGCACGCCTTGCGCCTGCATATGTTCGAGGAGCTTGGCGAGCCGCTCGTCATCGGTCTTCATCTCGGCCGTGACTTTGTTCCCTTCGATTTGCACGTCGATCGTCTCGGGCTGCGAGCGAACAATCTCGATCGCCTTCTCGACGCCGCTCAAGACCCGCAACTCCAGCACGCGATTGCGTTGAATCTGGCGATACACATGATCCATCGGGCCCGACATGAGCAACTGGCCGCGTTCGATGATTCCAATCGACGTGCAACAGTCGGCAAGTTCGCTCAAGATGTGACTCGAGATCAGGATCGTCTTGCCCATCCGTCGCAGCTCGCGCAGCAGCGCCTTCACTTCGAGCCGGGCTCGCGGATCGAGGCCGCTCGTCGGTTCGTCGAGGATCAAGACCGGCGGGTCATGCACCAGTGTCTTGGCCAAGCAGAGCCGTTGCTTCATGCCGCGTGACAAGCCGTTGACGAAGTCATCGCGTTTGTGCGTGAGATCGAGCAGGTCGAGCACATCGCCGATAACCTGTCGTCGACGCGGTCGAGGAATCTGATACGCGACCGCAAAGAAGTCGAGAAACTCCCAGACTTTCATGCCGTCGTACACACCGAAGTTGTCGGGCATATAACCCACGGCGCGGCGCACCGCGAGCGGATCACGGGTCACGCTGTGGCCAACCACGAGGCCGTCGCCCGCTGTCGGCTTCAACAGCGTGGCGAGAAACCGGATCGTCGTGCTCTTGCCGGCACCGTTGGGGCCAATGAAGCCGAACATCTCGCCTGACGGGATCTTGAGATTCAAGTCCGACACAGCAACGAACTCGCCGTACCGTTTCGTGAAACCATGCAGTTCAATCACGCGTCGCGACCTCCGTCGAGCTTAAGGTTCCAGAACCGGCTCGCCACGCTTTGGCAACGTGGGCTGATAATTCTGATCAAACGCCAGTTCCGGAAACACACCGTACTCCAAATTGGCGACCACGAGCGTGGCGACTCGTTGCTGTGCGGCATACGGCGTGATCGCGACGCCCGGTAACTGCGCGTCGCACCAGCCGATAAATCGGAGCCGCGAGCGATGCTCATTCTTCATGGCCAAGTCGATCAGTGGCTGTAGATTCACGCCGCTCACGGCGGGCGTGTTGCGAGCCCGTTCGAAATCGTCCGGCCGAGCGGCGAGATGGCACGTCACGCTCGCCTGATGGGCCAACTCGCCATACCACGCGACACCGTTGGGCCCGAGCAGAAACCCAGTCAAGTCGCGACCGGTGTGATTGGTCACTTCGTAGGTGTCTTCGGCGGAGTTGCTGACGACACATTCAATCGAACCGAAGTTGAGCACTTGCTCGATATGCAGCATGCCGCTGGAATTGGAATCGACCTCGAAGCCCGTCATGCGCACGGCTGGCACTTCGGTGTCGCCTTGCGGCATGGTAGTGCTCGACAGATGCAGGTCATACAGCGGTTGCGAGTCGAGCGACGACTTGTTCGTGAACGGCAACGCCAGCGAGTCGACACCCAACGTGCGAATGTCGTACGCCGTTCCCAATGAGCTGTATAACGCCATGAACCGTGTGACATGCGCTCGCGGATGATTGGCTTGCAACTCAACCACGGCGATCTCGGTTTGGGAACGTGCGAAGCCGATGTTGACCTGCGCCAGCCACGTCACCACCCCCGCGAACGTGACGGCTATGACCGGCACCGCGAACCAGGCCCATTCGACGCGGTTGAACAAACGAAACAGCAGCCAATTCGCCGGCACGAGTAGCGCCAAATACAGCCCCAACAGCCGCGTGACAAACGCGCGCTCGGGCACGATGATTCCCGCCGCCTCGGAGATCGTCTTGCTCGCGGCGGTTTGCAAGGCACTCTGGTCACTCCAGGCGCCCATGCTCGACCCCGCGAGAGGAACGGGAACGGCATTGACACCTTGCTGATCGTTCGCTGTGGGCAGTGGCACATCTCGACCCGCATCGCGGGCAAACAATCGCACATCGGTGCTCAGGGCCGACTCTTGCGGGTGGCCCGTCGCCCAGGCGATTCGCGGCCCTTCGTCGTCGTTTCTTCGTGATTCAAACCGCCGCGGCACTCGACGCAACAAACAGGTGTGCCAAAAGCCATCGTAGCCCGGCCACTCGCGCAACTCGCGCTGATCGAGCCGAAACGCGGTGGCCACGACGCGACCACGGCCCACGCGACGCTCGACGATGTGTGGCGAGTCGAGTAGTCGCTGTGCCGTCGCATGAGGAACCAGTTCGACACCCGACCACGGCTTGACGACTTGCAACGACTTATCGCGGACTCGCCAAGCGGGTTGTTCGAGAAACGCGAGTTGCTCGCGATCGAGCGTGATCGATTCTCCCGCGGTGGCGGGCAGATACGGCTTCAGAAAACTATCGGCAAGCGTGTTCAGCGTGTCGGGCCCGCTGAGAATCAGTTGCCCGCCCCAGTGCAGCCAATCGACGAGCGCGGCCTGTTCGTCCGGTGCGAGCTTCGCGGGATCATAGTCGTCCCATACGACAAACGCGAACGTCGTCCAGTGCAGCAAACCACGCGGTAGCGAAGCGTTCTCTTTGGTGGGAAACACGATGGCGTAATGTGCCGAGTTGGCTACGCCCGCATGCTCGTCGTCGATCGACTGATTGCCAAACTCAACGGCATTGAGGTTCGCCAGCCCGCGATAGTCGAGCGGATCGGCGGCCAACACCAGCCATTGATACATCTGCGGCGGCATGCTTTGCACCACCGGCGCGGTCAAATCAAAGGTCGGTCCCAAGCCGGCCG
>JAEUIL010000373.1 GCA_016794255.1 Planctomycetaceae bacterium
GCGTAAGGAATTTCTTAAATGCGTTCGCGATTTATTTTGCCCGCTGTCGTGGTCGTCATCGGTACAATGCTAGGTTGGCTCGCGGCTTCCGGCCGGCTGCCCAAGACATTCGGCCAGGAATTGAATTCTCAGCCAGCAGCAGCGGATGGCAAGCAACTGCCAAAACCCGACCCAGCGTTCAAGGGCAAGATCGGCGACACGTACAAGGACTCGACGCCCGACTATCCGCAGCCGGTGAAGGCTCCGAAAGGCGCTCCCAATGTACTGCTCGTCCTTCTCGACGATGTCGGCTTCGGTATGTGCTCGACCTTCGGCGGTCCGGTGCCGACCCCGCATCTCGACAAGCTTGCAAAGAACGGGCTGACTTATAACCAGTTCCACACGACCGCACTTTGCAGCCCGACCCGAGCAGCCCTCCTCACTGGCCGCAACCACCACAGTTGCGGCACGGGCGTGATCATCGAAATGGGTACGGGTTTCCCCGGCTACACGGGAATCATTCCCCAGAGCACGTCCGTTGTTGCCCAGACACTCCGCGATAACGGCTACGCAACGGCGATGTTCGGCAAGGCACACAACACACCTGAGCCGGAAATCAGTCCGGCCGGTCCGTTCCACAACTGGCCCACCGGTCAAGGCTTCGAGTACTTCTACGGCTTCAACCAGGGCGAAACGAACCAGTACTATCCCACTCTGTATCGCAACACGAATCCGGTCGCCCAGCCGAAATCACCGGAAGAGGGTTATCACTTCACGGCGGACATGACCGACGAGGCCATTGCCTGGACGCTGAATGTGCGGGCCGCCAATCCGGACAAGCCATGGTTCAACTATTTCAGTACATCCGGCGTCCATGCCCCGCACCAACCCCCGCAGGAATACCGCGATAAGTTCAAGGGAAAATTCGATTACGGTTGGGACAAGCAACGAGAGTTGACCCATGCAAAGCAACTGGAAATGGGCGTCATTCCCAAAGGGACGAAGTTGACGCCACGCGATCCTAAAATCCCGTCTTGGGAAACCCGGTCTGCGGATGAGAAGAAAGTCTACTCTCGCCTCATGGAGAATTACGCTGGTTACATGGCGTACACCGACCACCAGGTCGGCCGATTAATCGACAGTCTGGCCGCGTCCGGCGAACTCGATAACACACTGGTGATGTACGTCGTTGGTGACAACGGCGCTAGCGCCGAGGGCGGGCTGGAAGGGACGTTCAGCGAACTCGCTAGCCTCATCGGCGTGCAACTCGGCCTGGAAAGCACGATCAAGCGGATTGACGAGATCGGTGGGCCGAAGAGCGAGCCGCACGTTCCCGTCGGCTGGGCGTGGGCCATGAACGCCCCGTTCCAGTGGACCAAGCAAGTGGCCTCCCACTTCGGCGGCACCCGCAACCCGCTTGTCGTCCACTGGCCCAATGGGATCAAAGCCAAGGGCGAAATCCGCGACCAATTCCATCATGTCATCGACGTTGTGCCGACCATCCTGGAAGCGTGCAAGATCCCCGAGCCGAAGGTCGTGAACGGCATCGTGCAGAAGCCAATCGAAGGCGTGTCGTTGGTCTATTCGTTCGAGGACGCGACGGCCAAGAGCCGGCGGACGACCCAGTACTTCGAACTCGCGACCAATCGAGCAATATACAACGATGGTTGGGTAGCGTGCAGTCGGTACGGCTACCCGTGGCTGACTGCGGGCCGAGGCATGGATTTCGTCAACGCCACGTGGGAGCTTTACCACATCACTGGTGACTTCAGCCAGGCAGTCGACCTTGCGACAAAGGAACCGGAGAAACTCAAGGAGTTGAAGGCCAAGTTCCTGGAGGAAGCCAAGAAGTACGACGTGTTCCCCCTTGATCCGCGGTTCTCGGAGCGGCTCGACCCGAAGTTGCGAGAGTCCGGCGAACCGAGAACGAGTTGGACATACTACGGCAACACCGTATGGTTACCGGAGCCGATCGGCCCGCAACTGTTTCCGCGCGGCCACACAGTCACGGCTGAGCTGACTATCCCGAAGGGAGGCTCGGAAGGAGTCATCACCT
>JAEUIL010000802.1 GCA_016794255.1 Planctomycetaceae bacterium
CGAGTAAGCCGCCGAGATCTCCGACTCTTCGTTAGTCCAGGAGACGAACTGAGTAGCCGAACTCGCCGGAGTTCGGGTGGTGGTCCTGTCAGCGGCGAATCAGTTTTCCGTAGGACTGGAGACCCGTCCTACGGAAGGCACAGCTTGAATAACTGATCGGCCGTGGTGGCCCTGTCAGCGGACTCCCGAATTCCGGCGAATCCGGCTACGAGAAACGCCATTCCCGTTCCCGACTTGCCCGGGGGGGCGATCCGCTTGACTTGCCGCGCTTCGGCTCCGACACTAGGGAGCTTCCCTCACTTCTCTCATCCCCGTAAGAGCGCGGATCGATTGCATGGCGATTGCGGTTACTTGTCCGAGTTGCCGGGCGTCATTCCGAGTTGACGACAAATACGCGGGACGCCAAGGGCCATGCCCGAAGTGCAAAGCCCCAATCACGATCCCCAAGGTCGAGAAGGTCGTCATTCACGAAGCCGAAGGGGCGGCGACTTCGACCACCGCCACCGACGCGGCCAAGAAGGGGAAGACCGGCGCTCAGGCGTTGAAACCCATCGCGCGGACCGAAGTCAATTTCCGCTGGGTACCTGCTGTGCTGATGATTCTGGGGGCGGCAAGCATTGTCGTCTTGGCTTACGTGATGCGTCATGCGTTGCTCGGCAGCCCGGCACTGCGGGCGATTGGCCTGTTCATCACCGCCATTCCGGCCACGATCGGCGCGTACGCCATTCTTCGCAATGATGAACTGGAACCCTATCAAGGCGGAGCGTTGTGGGGACGCGTGCTCGTGTGCGCTGCGGTGTACACCGGTTTGTGGGTCGGCTTTTATTTTATTCCAGCCGACATTCGCCTCTCGGCCTTCGCGCTGCTTTTGATCACCGCCACGGCCGTGGGTGTCGGCGGTTCGTTGTCCATGGTACTGTTCGATCTCGACTTCGGCAGCGGCGCGTTTCATACGATTTTGTATCTCGCCGCGGTCGTACTGTTGGGTTATGTCGCCAACTTCGGCTGGCCGTGGGTCGGGGCGAGTTTCTAAGGCGTGGGCCTCGGCGCTGCTATGCTGCTTGTCGATCACACGTGCGTCACGCCGGCCGAGAATTTAGCTCTGGACGAGCTGTTGTTGGACGAGGCCGAGCAGCACGGCGCGCCGCGCGAGTTCTTGCGACTCTGGGAACCGGATCGACCACTGGTGGTCATCGGTCGTTCGTCGCGGTTCGAAATCGAGGTCGATCGCGCAGCTTGCGAGCGGCGGCAAATCCCTGTGCTGCGGCGGTCCAGCGGCGGCGCGGCGATTGTGACCGGCCCCGGCTGCTTGATGTACGCCGTGGTGCTCAGTTACGAAACGTATCCCCACCTGCGCTCGATTGACCAGGCCCATCGGCATGTCATGGAACGCTTGGTTGCGGCCATTGGCACGTTGATCCCGGGCGTGGCGTTTCAGGGAACGTGCGACCTGACTTGGCAAGGCTGCAAATTCTCGGGCAACGCGCTTCGTTGCCGTCGCGAGCATCTGCTCTATCACGGCACGTTGCTCTACGACATGTCGCTCGATTGGATCGCTGAGTGTTTGCGCATGCCACCGCGCACGCCCGACTATCGCGCCGGACGTGGGCATCGCTCGTTTGTCACGAATCTACCGGTGCAGCGCGAGTCGCTACGCGACGCGGTTCAGCGGGCGTTTCCCACGCAAGGGACGTACGCCGACTGGGACCGGGAACGCCTGCAACGATTGATCGCCGAGAAGTTCGGCAGCGACACCTGGAATCAGCAGTGGTAGCCCACGAAGCATCTGGGCGATCGGGGCGTCGCTCTAATCGCCGTCGTCGCGTTCTTCGCGCTCGATGATTCGCGCGACCCACCAGCCCCAGACAAAGTAATGCAGCCCGGCCACGGCGGCGATTAACCCGCCCATGAACAGCACGACGACAATGAAGCCGCCGGTGAGAAAAAACATCACGATCAGGATTACGATCGCCGCAAGCGTCGCCAGAATGATCGGCAGCCAAGACCGACGGTCCTCGGCGGCTGGTTCCGGAGGCCGCTCGGGCCGAGGTGGGACACGACGCTCGTCGGACTCGCTCAATCGATGAACTCCGGCACGACCAACTTCGGAATCACGCCGGCCTTATAACCGCGTTCCAAAAACAGTCGCACCGCTTCTCGGCCGCGAGCGCCGAAGTCGACGGTCCAGTCGTTCACATACATGCCGACAAACTTGTCAGCCTGCGAACGATCGAGATCGCGACCATATTGCAAAGCGTGCTCAAGCGCCTCGCCGCGATGCTCGAGGCCGTACACGATGCTTTCCTTGAGCAACCGGTTGATCTCGCTCATGGCGGGTTGACCGAGATTCTTGCGAATGCCGTTCGCTCCCAAGGGCAACGGCAATCCGTCGGTCTCGTCGGCCCACCACACGCCCAGGTCGACAATCAGCGACAGATTCTGATTCGCGTAGGTCAATTGCCCTTCGTGAATGATCAACCCCGCGTCGATCGGTTGCCCCTGGTAACTTCCGGCCGCAACCGCCTCGATGATCTGATCAAACGGGACCACGACATGCTTGAAATCGGTGTCCAGGCAGAGCCGCAACGCCAGGTACGCACTCGTCAACGTGCCGGGGACCGCGATGGTCTTGGTCTTCAAATCGGCAATGCTGCCCGGTTGGCGAGCAACGACCATCGGCCCATAACGATCACCCATGCTCGCGCCGCAGGGGCAGAGTGCATACTTGTCGGTCAAATACGCGTAGCCGTGAATACTGAGGGCCGTGAGTTCCAGTTCCCCCTGAAACGCGCGGCGGTTGAGGGTCTCGATATCGACCAACTCGTGGACAAACTCGAAGTCGCCCGTGTCGATCTTGTCGTTGGCCAGGGCGTGGAACATGAACGCGTCATCCGGATCCGGGCTATGGCCGACACGGACGAGCTGTTTGGTCTTGGTCTTCGTAGTCACCCTGAACTCCTTGCGGAAACGCGGTCTCGACTGGCAATCAGGCCAGTGTCAGAAAAACCGCGAACCGGGTCAAGGAGTTAACTGGGGAAGTGTTTATGTTCTTGGTGCTTTGTGCTTGGTTAAAAGAGGGCGTGCTTGGCACCTCTTCCAACTAAGCACCAATTACTAAGCACCAAGAACTAAGCACCAAGCACCTACTTTCTCACGCCTCAACCGAGAACCCGCCCGAGAAGTCGGTCGCCATCTCGATCGGAGCCGCAGGACGGCTTTGGGGGATGTGCGGAGCCGGCATTTGCTGCGCGGCCAGAGTCTCGCACACCAGCCGCCACGTGTCGCGTTCGATGAGCATGACGCGAATCACGTCGTCGATCAGCTTCTGTTCGTGCGTGAACCCCGCCTCGACCAGAGTTTTGAGCAGGTACGTATACAAATCCACCAGCCGGTTCGTAACCTCCGGCAGTTGCTCGCGATTGATCGAGGTGATCAACTCCGAAACGATCGCCCGGGCTCGGTCGATCGATTCGCCCCCCAGATCGAAACGGTTCTGCTCCCAATGCGTCTTGGTTTCGTGTAGATAGCGCAGGCAACCGTCGATCAGCATCAATCGCAGTCGTTGCGGCGACGCGGTCATGACTTCGTTGACAAAATATGAACTGGGATCAGCAGCGCTCATGTTTGGTTCCTCATGAACTCAAGCGGGCGAAATGGGCTATGACTTCTTCGAACTCGACGACGAACTGGTTGTTAAGCCGGCCAGGGTCGCGAGCTGTGTTAGCGTGTTCGATTGACTCTGCAGCGCAGCGACGGCTTGTTCCATGGCCAAGAACTGGGCTTCGAGCACCGTGCGACGCGCGGCCAAGCGACTCGTGAAGCGTTCGATTTGATCTTTGATGTCGCTCGAGTCGTCGTCGATGAATTGCACGCGTTGGGCAATCTGGCCGGTCGTGGTGCTCGTGAACGCTTTGATTTGTTGCTCGAACGCGTCCGCAAATCCCGTCGTGGTGGTTTTCAAGAAGTCTTGCAGAGCTGCACCGTTGTTATCGAATTGAGCGGTGAGCTTCGCTTGATCGAACGTCAGCCGGCCATCTTGCACACCGATGCCCAACTGCGACAGCGACGTGATGGTGCCACTGCCATAGCTGCGGCTCGACAGCCGAAACAACGTCGACTCGATCTGAAGCGCCAGCGGGTCGGAGAACAACACTGCTTTTTCGTTCGTCGTGGTGTTGAACTGCGTCTGCGTTGCCAGTGTGTCGATCACGCCGTTAAAATTGGTGACAAAGTTATTGAACGCGCTGATCAAGTTCTCGTTGCTTTGGGTGATCGTGGCGTTGACGATTGAATTGGTGGCCGAGCGCACCTCGACGTTGACGCCCGGCAAGACTTGCAAGAATGTGTTCGTCGTCGAAGTGAACAGCAACGGCGTGGTGCCAGTGCCGCTCGAACCCACTTGCAACAGCGCGTCGGCACCTTCGGTGACGGCACTGAACGAAAAGCCTGTCGTGCCGGTGTCGATCGACAAGCGGCCGGCGACGCCCGAGCGTGTGCTGCTCAGAATCAAGCGATGGGGCGTGACCGTACTACCATCGTTGGTCAGCGAAAGGTTGATCGGCGCTTTCGCTTCGTTGATCTTCACGATGACATCGTTGACCGTGTCGGTGGCCGAGACCGTGATCGATTTGCGGTACGCGCCGTCGATCGTGGTGGTGGCCGCCTCGCCCAGAATGTTCAAGTCCGCGGCAATGCGGCCGGTCGTCTCTTCGACTTTGAGCTTCGCACCGCCGCCAGCCGTGTCGGTGAGCAAGATGCCGTCGCCCGTGGCGTTGATCGAGGCCAACACACCCACGCCCGCGCCATTGATCGCGGTGATCACATCGCCCACGGTTTTAATCGAACTCGACGTGAGGTCGACGAGCGCCGATCCACCGAGGCTGTCGGTGATGCGGAGCTGACCCTTTTGCACGCCCGTGCCACCGTTGAGGCGTTCGAGTCGGGTGTTCTCAGTGATGTAACGCAAATTCAGATCGCCGCTGCTCACCGAGGTTGCCGCGACGTTAGCAGTCAGATGCAAGTCCGCGGCCAAGGTGCCCGATACATCGGCGACAATCAAGTTCGAGGTTGTCGCGCCGGTGGTGTCGGTCAGTTGAATGCCGGTCCGCGCCGAGTTGAGCGAGGCCTGGATCCCGAGTCCGGCGCTGTTGACGAGATTGACCACATCCGTGAGCGAGCCGGCCG
>JAEUIL010000806.1 GCA_016794255.1 Planctomycetaceae bacterium
CCCCCATGCTCACGCGCCCGCTCGGCAACTCCGGTCTGTCCGTCACTCCCATCGCCCTCGGCTGCTGGCCGATCGCGGGCATGACCAGCCCGGATGTTAACGACACTGATAGCCTCGCCACGATCACGGCCTGTTTCGACCTAGGCATCAATTTTCTCGACACGGCCTACTGTTACGGCGCGAACGGCGAGAGTGAACGGCTGATCGCGCGGGCACTCGGCACTCGTCGCCAAGAAATGGTGATCGCGACCAAAGGGGGCATCGAGTGGGGGCCCAGTCGCAAACAGATCATCGATGGCCGACCCGCCACGATTCGTCGCCATTGCGAGGAGAGCTTGCGACGTTTGCAGACTGATCGCGTCGAGTTGCTCTATCTGCACGCCCCTGATCCGCAGACCCCGATCGCGGAAACTGCCGGAGCGTTCAAGGAATTGCTCGACGAGGGCAAGACGCGTGCGGTCGGCGTGTCAAACGTGAACGTCGAGCAACTTGCAGCGTTCCAGAGCGTTTGTCCCATTAGCGCGTATCAACCGCCGTACAACATGTTGCAGCGCGAGATCGAGTTCGACACGCTACCGTGGTGCGTGGCGCACAACGTGGCGGTGGTGATCTATTGGCCGTTGCTCAAGGGACTGCTCGCCGGCAAACTCCATCGCGACCATGTGTTTGCCGAAGGGGACAGCCGCCGCAAGTATCCGATGTTTCAGGGCGACGAGTGGCAACGCAATCACGATCTGGTCGACGATCTACGCACGATCGCTGCCGAGACCGGTCACACGGTCGCGCAACTGGTCATCAATTGGACGATTCATCAGCCGGGCATCACCGTTGCTCTGTGCGGTGCCAAGCGACCTAATCAAATCACCGACAACGCCGGCGGCGCAGGCTGGGAATTGACCGCGGCTCAACGCCAGCAAATCGACGCCGCTCTCGCGCGGCGTGGCAAAGCAGCCACTCGGCTACCGGTATAGTCGAGAGAATTTCAATTCGTGTGCCATGCCCACGTCTGCGTGGGCATGTGACCTGTCAGCGATTTCGTCGACCCGTTTTCACCACACAATCTCACATGCACAAGCATGCCCACGCAGACGTGGGCATGGCACATGACCAACTTGGCTCGTTGAGAAACAACGCGTTACCGTGGTTCTAATTGCATCCCGCTCGCGCATCGCTTAACCTCTCTTCCATCCCTGTGCATCCCCTGCATCCGCGTTCATCCGTGTTCCCTCGGCCCTCCAGTTCAATCCCGCCCCCATGATTCGTATTGGCATCGTTGGCTGTGGTCGCATTCTCGCCGCCCACTTGCGTGGCTTCCGCTACTTGCGCGAGGCCGGCATCGACACGTTCCGCATCACGGCGCTCTGCCCGCGCAAGGCTGACGACGGCTGGATGTATGTCAAACGTGGCTCGGGACCGCCGCAACGACCACCGTGCAGCAACATCCTGGGCGATCCGCTGGCGGTCGGCGATGAGTATCTGTCGGACTTTCAAAACGATGTCGACGTGCAGGTCTACACTGATTATCGCCAGATGATCGCCGAGGGGCCGGTCGACGCGGTTTGCGACTTCTCGACCCACGCGTTGCATCATCAGGTGGCCGGGGCGTCGTTCGCTCACGGGAAGCATCTGCTGTCGCAAAAGCCACTCGCGGTGAGCATGGCAGCTGGTCGGCAAATGTGCGAGGCGGCCGACGCGCGAGGCTTGACGTTCGCGGTGTTCGAGAACTTCCGCCATGCTCCGCGGACTCGCCAGTTGCATTGGCTCTTCAACGGCGGGCCCGGCGGCGCATTGCAGATGATTCTGCTGGGTTACGTGGGTGTCTGGTGGGCACCCGATTTGGTCGTCGCCCAGACGCCTTGGCGGCACGTGCTCGACGAAGCCGGCGGAATCAGTCTCGACTTGGGCGTGCACTTCTTCGATCAAATTCGTCACGTGGCGGGCGAGATCCGCACCGTCGCGGGCAGCACGCAGGTCCTTGAACCACTGCGACACATTCGCGACGCGGCCGGCAACACGGTTCAAAGCATCGATTGCGACGCTGACGATACCTACTTCGCGAACTTCACGACCGAACGCGGCATCGCGGGCAACATGTTTGCCAGCTGGGGCGGACACGGCTCGCCAACGTTGAGTGGCGAAGGCATGGTCTACTACGGCTCGTCGTGCAGCACGACGGGCGATCAAATTAAGCTCGATGGTCACGGGTGCCAGTCGCTCGCTGACCTTTACAATCGCTCGCATGTCGCCGCGCGCGAAACGCAGTTTCCTCGTGGCGTCACGGATAGTTTCGCACTCAGCCAGCTCGATTGGCTCGAAGCGATTCGACTCAAGCGTCGGCCCGAGACCGACGGTTGGGAAGGGCTGCGCGATCTGGCCGCGGCGTTCGCAATTCTCGAATCGGCCAAGCTCGGTCGCACGGTCGATGTGGCCGAGGTGTTCGACGGCAAGTTGCGTGAATATCAACGCCCGATCGACGCGCGGTTTGGACTCAAGTAGTTGGTTCTGTGATCTGAGAACGAGGTGCTCACGATGTTGCAGCGACGCGACTTTTTGCAAGCCGCCACGGCGGCGGCGGTCACCGCCGGAGGAATCGATCGCATGACAGCGCTAGCTCAAGCGACGGGGGCGAACGCGCTTCGGCGGTTGTCGCTCGATCCGCTGACGGGCGGTGCCCGGGCCGTGAGTGTTGGACCGGTGCCGCTACTGCACACGCCGCAAGTTTACGCCTGGGACGATGCGGGGAACGTCGCGACCACAGGTCGGCCGGACGAGCAAATCAAACTTGCTTGGCAACGGCTGGTCGAAGCTTTGCAACAAGGTGAGTCGAGCTCGGCCGAGATCGCCCGGCTGCATGTGTACGCAACGAGCTCCCAAGTCGTTTCGCGCGTGAAGTCGTACTTGGCCGAGCAACTCGACGAGCAAACTCGGCCCGCGATCACGTTTGTTACCGGCGGCTTAGCCGAGAAAAACGCGGTCGTAGCGTTTGATGCGGTGGCCGTGAGCCGTGCGGCCACCGACTCGCCGAAAGCGCGTGGGTTGATCGCCGCCAATGCAGCTTGGGGAAAATCGGCAGCGCTGCAAGGCGTGTTACCGCCGGGTCGCAAGCTCTACATCTCGGGCCAAGCCGAGAAAGGGGACTCGCTCCGCGCCTGCACGCGCGCCACGATGGACTCGCTGCGTCGGACACTCGAAATGCTCAAGCTCTCGATGGATCACGTCGTGCAGGTGAAGTCGTTCGTCACGCCGATCACGGGCAAAGCAGATGTCGAAGACGAGATCGCCAAGTTCTTCCCGGCCGACCGCTTGCCGCCACTCGTCTATGTCGAATGGAAATCGACGTTGCCGATCGAGATCGAATTGATCGCCACGGTTCCCAGCGACAAATCGAAGCCGACGACACGCGAGTCGGTCGAATACCACACGCCACAATGGCTGCCCGCCTCGCCGATCTTCAGTCGCACGGCGATCATCAACGGCGCTTCCACGATTTACACCGGCGGCATCTGCGGCCAGCCGGGCTCGGGCGAAGCTCAAGTCCGCGACATTTTTGCTCAACTCCAGGAGATTACTAAAGAGTTGGGTAGCGATCTTAAGCATCTCGCTAAGGCGACGTACTACGTGGCCAACGATGAAACCAGCGGCAAACTGAACGCCGTTCGGCCCGAGTTTTACGATCCCAACCGACCGCCGGCCGCGAGCAAAGCGATGGTCGCGGGCACGGGCTTTGACGACCGTGGCATTACGCTCGATATGATCGCTTCGCCTCTGAAGTAGGGGAGTGTGCCCCGCGATCCGCCTTGCCGCGGATCGAGATCGTGCGGATACTGGACAGAGACGTTCTCGGTACGCGCGAAACCGCAAGCGAGCCGCGCGACTCGACCGATTGCACTTACTCACCTACTCACGTACTCACCCGTCTTCCCTCATGTACGCCGCTCGGATCGAGAATCTGTGCAAGCATTACGTCGTCGGCGGCGAGACGGTTCGGGCTCTCGACGGGGTCACGATTCACGTCCCGGTCGGTGATTACGTCGCGATCATGGGTCCCTCGGGGTCGGGCAAGAGTACGCTCTTGAACTTGCTCGGTTGCCTCGATCGCCCCACGGACGGCAGTTACTTCTTGGGCGACGATGACGTCGCGCTGCTCGACGACGATCAACTGTCCGAGATTCGTTGCACACGCATCGGTTTCGTGTTTCAGTCGTACAATCTGATCCCGCAGTTGACGGTGCTCGAAAATCTCGAAGTGCCGTTGTACTACCGCGGCCGCGTAAGCGCCCAGGATAAGCAGCGTTGCCGTGAGTTGGCCGAACTCGTCGGTCTGGGCAAGCGACTCGATCACCGCCCGACGCAACTCTCCGGCGGTCAGCAGCAGCGCGCCGGCATTGCTCGCTCCTTGGTCAACAACCCGTACTTCATTCTGGCTGACGAACCGACTGGTAACCTCGACAGCGTCACCACTGGCGAGATTCTCGACTTGCTCGACAAGCTCAACGCTGCGGGCAAGACGATTATCATGGTCACGCACGAAGACGACGTGGCGCATCGCTCGAAACGCATCGTGCGTCTGCGCGACGGTAAGCTGCAAAGCGATCAACGGCTCGACAAATCGCCGGTCGCCGCGACCTCGTAACTCTGCCGAGGCCTCTCCGGCTAGCGAAACTCCCCTACTGTACTGGGCCTATTTTGAGCATAATGGGCCGTATCCTCACGGGAGTTTCGGCCGATGCTCAATCAAACGCTCAAAGACTACGTCGTCAGCCGCGTGCTGCCGCATGTGCAGTCCCCCGCGCAGTACCTGGGCGGCGAGTTGAACATGGTTCGCAAGTCGCACGACGAGGTGACGGGGCGACTTTGTTTGGCGTTTCCCGACACCTATACCGTCGGCATGAGCCATCACGGCTTGCAGGTCCTGTACACGCTCATGAACGAGCGGACCACCTGGGCCTGCGAACGAGCCTTCACACCGCTGTTGGATATGGAAGCCCAACTACGCCAGCAGGCCGTGCCGCTCTATAGCCTCGAAACATTCACGCCGCTCGTGCAGTTCGACGTGCTCGGCTTCACGCTGCAATACGAGATCAGCTACTCGAACTTGCTCACGATGCTCGACTTGGGTGGCATCGCGTTGCACTCGATTGACCGGACGTTGGAGCAACCGCTGGTTATTGCTGGTGGTCCGTGCGCTCAGAATCCCGAGCCTTTGGCACCGTTTGTCGATGTGTTTGTCACCGGCGACGGCGAGCCGAGTTTGCCGCGAATCTGCGAGACTTGGCTCGAGTTAAAGCGCGGCGCTCTGTCGCTCGGCAAGACGTTGTCTCCCGCAGCAGCGCGCGAGTTGCGTCGTGAGTTGCTCGTCGAGCTCGCTCGGCGGCTGCCGTTCGCCTATGTCCCCAGCTTGTACGAAGCCTCGTACGCTGACGACGGACAGTTCTTGGGCCTCGAACCGCTCTATGTTGGCGTCCCTGAGACGATCGAGCCGTCGGTGATCGACGATCTCGACGCGCTGCCGCTACCGACGCGACCCATTGTGCCGTACGTCGAGTGTGTGCACGATCGCATCTCGATCGAGATCATGCGTGGCTGCCCGTGGCAATGTCGCTTCTGTCAGAGCACGGTGATCAAACGGCCGCTGCGAATTCGCGAGGTCGAAACGATCGTTTCTGCGGCGCTCGAAACGTATCGCAACACCGGCTTTGACGAGATCTCGCTGTTGTCGCTCTCGACCAGCGACTATCCGTACTTCGAGCAGCTCATTCGGCGGATGCAGGAAGTGTTTCAACCGCTGGGTGTGCGGATTCAACTTCCTAGCTTGCGCGTCAACGAGCAACTGCGGAGCATGGCCGCGTTGATGGGCGAGGATCGTCGCGGTTTGACGCTCGCGCCCGAAGTGGCTCGGGACGACATGCGTGAGCAGATTCGCAAGAAGATCAAGAACGAAGACCTGTACGAAGGCTGTCGGCAATCGTTCCGTCACGGCTGGAAGCAGGTGAAACTGTATTTTCTCTGCGGTCTGCCGGGCGAACGCGGCGTCGATCTCGACGGCATCGTTGACATGGCCGAAACGATCGCTCGCATCGGTAAAGAGGAAAACGGACAGTACGCCAAGGTCACGGCTAGCGTGTCGAACTTCGTTCCCAAGGCTCACACGCCTTACCAGTGGAACGCGATCGAGACGCGCGAGTACTTTGCCGAGGCCCACAAGCGGCTCTGGAAACGTCGACTCATCAAGGCGGTCAACATCAAGTGTCACGAGGTCGAAACGACGATGCTCGAAGGTTTGTTGAGCCGCGGTGATCGACGCTCGGCCGAGATTTTGGAGCTCGCCTGGCGACGCGGCGCTCGGCTCGACACCTGGTACGAGCACATCGACACTCAGCGGTATTGGACCGCGGCGGCAGATTTGAACATCGATCTGCACACGGTACTGCACAAGTCCTACGAGTTGAGCGATCGCTTGCCCTGGGACCATCTCAACGTGCGTAAGGGGCGAACGTATTTGGAGAAGGAACAGCAGCGCGCGGTGGTGCAGTTGGCCGCGATGGCGGAAGCGGTGTGAGATCACGAATGTCGAAAATCAAACTACTCGCCCTCGACGTCGACGGTACGCTGGTCAACAGCCGCGACGAGCTCACTTCGGCCACGCGTGATGCGCTGCGTCGTGCGGCCGAGGCCGGGGTGCAGATCGTGCTGGCCACAGGCCGTCGGTACAGTCGCACGCTGCCGCTCGTTGAGCCGCTGGGGATCGACGCGCCGCTAGTCACCGCCAGCGGCGCACTCATCAAGCGTCCCAGCGATCATCACACGCTCTATCGGGCCGAGTTTGCCCCGGGTGTGCTACGCAAGACGTTGCAGGTCGTGGCCGCCGCGGGCTTTGATGCCGTGCTCTATGGCGATACTTACGGCGAGGGTTTCGATTTCTACTGCCCTCGCGGTGAAGTGCCCGATCAGCCCGAGTTGGGGGAGTACTTCATGCTCAACGCCCAATGTGAACGCGTGCTACCTACACTGATGGAGGCTCCTCCGCCGCACATCTTTGCAGGCTTTGCTGCCGGATCGCGTGACGCGATGCTGGCGCTCGACGAACAACTGCAAGCGGCACTTCCCGGCAAGCTCTACACGCATGTGATCCGCTCGCCTCGCTATCGCGGCCACATGTGCGAGATCGCCCCGATCGGGATCACCAAGTGGTTTGGCATCTCGCATCTGGCCCAGCAATGGGGCATCACGGCCGACGAGATTTGTGCCGTGGGGGATGACGTCAACGATATTCCGATGATCGAAGGGGCGGGTCTCGGTGTCGCCATGGGCAACGCGGTCGCCGAGACCAAAGCGGTCGCCGATCGCATCGCGCCGCATCACGACGAAGACGGTCTGGTCGAAGTCGTGAACTGGGTCCTCGCACAAAGCTGAGCTACGGCTCGGATCTTTGTGTTTCGAGATCGCAGCTTGCCAGCGGCGCAAGCAATGCTTACGGGGCTCCGCTCTCTGCCGGGCCAATCTGCTCTTTCGGCTCACTGCACCATCTGGTATCTAACGCACCCCCATCTTTCTCCAATTACTTTTTTGTGGACTTTGCCATGAAACGCGCATGGGTGCGACCGGCGATTGCAGCCGGAGTTGTGATCACGGGGCTGGTCGCGATTGTCGTGGTGCAGCGTGGCTCGGTGTCGACCTCCGAGGCTGCGTCGCCCGACAAAGTGGAACGCCCTCGTTTCGTGCGTCCCGACATGCCCGGTGGCGGTCCACGTCCTCTCACTGCCGAGGCGCAAGCGCGCTATCCATCGCTCAAGGCCGATCCGGCCCGCAGCAGTGTCAGCTTGCGCGAGCCGCAGTCGTTGCCCGTGCACAATGGAGCCCGGCCGATCGACGATCAACCGGCATCGCGCTATCCTACCGCGCCGCGCGATTCGCGTTATGTCACCCAAAGCGAGGTGCGCGACTATCGCTTGGATCAAGAGAAGCAACGCGAGATTCAGAAGGTGAATTATCAGGGCGAACCGACGATCGCCCCCGCGACATTGCCAACGCAACAACCGAGCATGTTGCCGGCGAATGGTGGTGTGCCGAATGCGTTGCCCGTGGCGAGCGACGCTGGCCCGCTGCCGTCGAACGCGCCGAATGTGTTGCCGCCCGCGCCGTTGAGTCCGCCGCCAAGCTCCATCAGTCCGGCCGCGCCGAGCCCGCTCGGAACCATCACGCCGAACTCACCGCCACCATCGACCAACAACAGCCTAGCCAATCCAATCTCGACACCCAACGCGAGTGGTGCCACGGGCACCGGCAAGCCGGGCCCCAAGAATCTCGAAGGCCCCCAAACTCCGTCGTTGGTCATCGAGAAGATCGTGCCACCCGAGATTCAGGTCGGCAAGGCGGCTAAGTTCACGATCTCGGTGCGGAACGTCGGCACGGGCGTGGCCCAAGATGTCGAGGTGCACGACGAGCTACCGGCTGGCACGCAGTTGGTCAGTTCGACGCCCCGGGCCAATCGTGGTCCGCGCGGTGAGTTGATCTGGTCGATCGGCGCGATCAAGCCGAACGACGAAGTCAGCGTGCATGTCGAACTCATGCCGACTGCCGAAGGTGAATTGGGCAGCGTGGCGTCGGTCAAGTTCGCCTCAAGTGTCACGGGCCGATCGATCTGCACTCGGCCGGAGTTAGTGGTCGACGTGACCGCTCCACGCGAAGTGTTGATTGGCGAAGAGTATCGCCTTTCGATTCGCGTGGCGAACTCGGGCACTGGCGTCGCGGCAAATGTGATTCTCAGCGAGGTTGTGCCGGCCAGCTTCGAGCATCCCGCCGGGAGCGAACTGGAGTACACGATCGGCGATCTCGCCCCGAACGAATCGCGCGACGTGGAATTGTCGCTCAAGGCTGTCAAAGCGGGGCCGATCGTCAATCGCCTGCAAGTGCGTGGCGAAGGTCCGTTGAACGTGGTCAAAGAACAAAGCGTGACGATCGTCGCGCCAGCGTTGGAAGTGGCGGTCGAAGGGGCTCGTCGCCGGTTCCTTGATCGACAAGCGTCGTACACGCTGGCCATCAGCAATCCCGGCACCGCACCGGCCAAAGATGTGAATCTGGTCGCGTATCTGCCGCCGGGACTCGATTTTGTCGAAGCCAACAACGCCGGTCAGTACGACGCTCGCACCCGGAGCGTGCATTGGTTGCTCGAAGAGTTACCAGCCCGCGAGATGGGCAAGGTCACGCTGACCACGCTCCCCACCGAGCAAGGTGACTTGCCGCTTAAGATCGCGTCGACGGCCGAGCGTGGTTTGGCGGTCGAGAAAAATGAACTGATCCGCGTCGAAGGGATCGCGGCGCTCGTGTTTCAGGTGGTCGACTTGGCCGACCCGATCGATGTCGGCGGCGAAACGACCTATGAGATTCGCGTGGCGAACCAAGGTTCCAAGCCGGCCGAGAACGTACAGATTGTCGCGACTTTGCCGCAGGAGATGAAGCCGCTCGGTGCCGAGGGCCCGTCGCGGCACGACATCAACGGTCAGCAGGTGATTTTCCAACCGCTGGCTCGACTCGCCGAGAAGAGCGAGACCGTGTACATGATCCGCGCTCAGGCCAGTCGTCAAGGCGATGTGAAGATCAGCGTGCAACTCAAGAGCAGCGATCTGACTACGCCCGTGGTGAAAGAAGAAGCGACGCGCGTGCTGTCGGATCAATAACTCACGGCATGTCGATCAGATACAGATCGTGTTTCCCGCGGCGCTCGCTGACCACAACCAGTCGCTTGCCGTCGGGATGCCAGACGGCGTAGTCGTCACGTTCGGCGTGATTCGTGATCCGTCGCGGCTGTGAGCCGTCGGCCTCGATCACATAGATCTCGTAGTTCCCGTCGCGATTGCTCGTGAACGCGATCCGCTTCCCGTCGGGCGACCAACGCGGGCGGATGTCTTGCTTGGGCGACTGGGTCAAACGTTGCGGTTGCGTGCCATCGGCGTTCGCGGTGTAAATCTCGAAGTCGTCGTCGCGTGACGAAGCGAACAGCAGCCGCTTACCGTCGGGTGACCAACTCGGCCAGTTGTTCGTGCCGACGCTGTCGATCAACATCCGTCGGTCGTTCACTTCGATGTTGCAGCTCCAGATCATCTGCCGACCCGACTCGGGAAAGCTGTACACGACCCGGGTGCCATCGGGACTGAACGACGGAGCCCGCAGACCGGCAAAGCCCGAGCCGAGCACGGCCGACGACTCCTTCATGCCGCTCGTCTCTTGTACGACGAGCGCGAGACTCAGATTGCCGCGGCTCTGCACGAATGCGGCGAGTCGCCCATCATTCGAGTAGCATGGCTCGAACTCGGCCCGCGTTTCGTCGGGATGCACGGGCGAAATCGTCTGGTCGCTCAGCCGCAGCTTCATGAGCCGCATGCGCGTGGGGATGTCGTTCACCACGTAGACCAATTCCTGGCCCGTGCGATCGACGAACACCGGATCGGTTTTCACAACACCATCGTGAGTGAGTTGAATCTCCGCGGCCGCAGGGGCCTGCACCGTGATCGTAATGCCGGACAAAATCGTCCAGCCGGCACGCCACAACGAGTTAAACCAACTCATGGATCACCGTCCCGCCGGGCAGCACGTTCATCTCGGCCCGCGCTTGCGTGTCCATCCCCGCGAACTCGGCGATCGTCGCGCCGACCATGACTGGCGTGATTGGGTTCGTCACCGGCGCCCGGGCCTGAGCGTCACTCGCGCCAATGACACGACCGCCGGCCACGCCTGCACCGGCCCACAACGACGAGTAGCAATTCGGCCAATGATCACGGGCGGCACGATTGCTGATCTTCGGTGTCCGGCCGAACTCGCCCATCGCCACGACCAAGGTCGAGTCCAGCAACCCACGCTGCTTGAGATCGGCCAAAAGCGTGGACATCGCGCGGTCGAAGATCGGGCAATGACGATCTTGCAGTAACTCGAAGTTGTAGATGTGCGTGTCCCAACCGAAGTCGCAATTCGGCGTCATCGCTTCGACGTACTCGCTCCAGTTAAC
The DNA here is from genome assembly GCA_016794255.1 of Planctomycetaceae bacterium. Taxonomy (GTDB): domain Bacteria; phylum Planctomycetota; class Planctomycetia; order Pirellulales; family PNKZ01; genus JAEUIL01. Next base: position 11,003 of record JAEUIL010000806.1, read on the forward strand.
TTGCACATACGGCACACCTGTCTCGACCAACCGTCGCGCGAGCAAGCAGCTTTGGCCAAAGCCGGTGAAGCCGTATTGTTCACGGGTCGACTCGCTCTCACGCGACAGATCAAACGCGTCACGAGCCGCCGGTTGCGTGAGCAGGCCGTAGGCACGACGAAAATTCTGCGACCAATCGGCATCGCCCAATGCTGCGGCGGTCCCGTCGAGCTTGCGCTGAGCGACATCGAGCGTGTCGAGAAGTTGCCGTCGATCGGCCAACCGCGTGGGAGTTAGATCGTCGAGCAGCTTGAGCGAGGGAATCTCGGCGTGTCCCTCGGCCGAACAACTGATCATGAACGGATCGACGCTACCGCCCAAGCGGCCGCCGCCCCAGCCCTCGACGATCCGCACCACATCGCGCGGAATGCCGCGTCCCACCATCACGAACGGCGGCAAACTGCCGCGCGAGCCGCGATGCCGGGCGACAATCGAGCCGAAGTTGGGATGCGCCGGCGCGGGGTTCTCGGCAAAGCCGGTGAGTCCCCAGGTGCCTGCGTCGGGGTGACCGGGGGCGAACGTCACATGCGACCGAATCACCGAGTAAAGATCGCTGCACGACGCCAACCGCGGCAGCAGTTCCGTGAATCGCAAGCCTGGCGTGCGAGTTTCGATGGCCGCGAATGGCCCCCGCACATCGCTCGGCGCGTCGGGCTTGGGATCGAACGTATCGAGATGGCTCGGTGCTCCCCAGAGCCACACGAAAATCACCGATCGTGCTCGGCCCTTGAGCGCGGCCTCGACGGTACTCGGCAGACCCGCAACGCCCAACACCGCCGGCACGCTCGCCCCGAGTTGGACAAACGCTCGCCGGGAGATGCCCGAGCATGTGGCGGCGCGAAAGTTTCCGAGATTGAGCATGTGGGACTGTAACGTTTAGGAGCGAGGGTTATCTCGTATGAATGCCATTTGCAGTATACAATGAGCGCAAGTGGACTTGCAAAGTACCGCTGTTCACCCGCCTAAGTAAGTTGCCAATCCGCTTGGAGCAATTCAGATGCCATTAGCGGAGATCGAGGCTCCGCGCAGGATGCACCACTCATGACGAAGATATTGAACTTCAAGCAGGAATTGACCGGCTGTTTCGGCAAACCGGTGGCCGAGAATCCCACGCAAGCGATGATCGAGGCCGCGTATCGACACCATGGACTTGACTGGCGGTATCTGACGATCGAGGTCGATCCGCGGGACTTGGCGGACGCCGTGCGTGGGGCGCGAGCGATGGGCTTCGTCGGCTTCAATTGCACAATCCCACACAAAGTCGCGGTGATTCAACATCTCGATGGGCTTGGCGAGAGTGCGTCGCTCATGGGAGCGGTCAACTGCGTGGTGCGACGCGGCGATAAGCTCATCGGCGAGAACACCGACGGCAAAGGGTTCGTCGCGTCGCTGCGAACGCTCATCGATCCGACTGGCAAACGGGTCGTGATCTTTGGTGCCGGCGGGGCCGCGCGAGCGATCGGCGTCGAAGTGGCGCTGGCAGGTGCGTCGCACATCACGATCGTCAATCGGTCACGAGCCCGAGGCGAGGAGTTGGTGCATTTGCTGCGGCAGAACGTCAAGGTGGCGAGTGACTTTGTGCTGTGGGAGGGTGACTATCAGGTCCCGGCGAACACGGATGTGGTGATTAACGCCACGTCGATCGGCTTGTTTCCGGATGTCGACGCGCGCCTGGCGTTGGACGTATCGACACTCAAAAGCTCGATGGTCGTGGCCGATGTGATTCCGAATCCGCCGCGAACACGACTCGTCAAAGACGCCACGGCTATTGGTTGCAAGGTGATCGATGGTCTGGGGATGCTCGTGAATCAGGGCGTGATTGGCGTCGAGTATTGGAGCGGCATTCGGCCCGATACTGGCGTCATGCGCAAAGCTCTAGAAGACGTGTTTGGCTGAGCAATCGCAGCTATCCCCGGCCTGCTACACCAAATACCATCCACGAATCACCAACCACTCTCCCCGCACCGATGTTCCTTAATCCTTGGTTGCTCGGCGGAGTCACGTTGATCGCTGTGCCGATCGTGTTGCATCTGATCATGCGACAGCGACCGCGACACATCGAGTTTCCAGCGTTGCGCTTCGTGCGGCAGGCCAAGGAGCAGAACCGACGCACCTATCAACTGCGGCATTGGCTGCTGTTGTTCCTGCGAATGGCCGTCATCGCGCTGCTGGCGTTTGCTTTGGCCCGGCCGACGATGCAAGCCTCGGGCTGGCTCGCCAATCGCACCGCACCGGTCGATGCCGTGTTGTTGTTCGATACCGCGGCCCACATGGGCTATCGTCACGAAAATCGCACCCGGCTTGATGCGGCACGCGAGATCGCCGATTGGCTGCTCGAACAGTTGCCCGAGGAGAGCCGGGTGAGTGT
>JAEUIL010000374.1 GCA_016794255.1 Planctomycetaceae bacterium
ACCAGCGTTCCCAGAGCAACACGACCGTCTCGAATCGCATCGCCGATTGGCACACGGCCGCGTCGTACAATGTCAACTCGCCTTTGCGTCTAACGAGTTCGCTTTCGAGTGTGGTGCGGAAGCGCCCGATCTGACCGCTGATGCGACCACAGCCCTCGGGCAGCGTGCCGTTCGTCAAGAACGCACGAACCCCGTGACGAGCCGCATACTTGTTTCCGCGAGGGGCTGGCATGATGTATGTAGACCCGGTGTATGTATAAAGAAAACCCCCGATGGATCGCGAAACCGTCAGGCCGCGAACCACCGGGGGCCGAAACATGACCGTTAGGAAATGCCAGTCAGCCCAGTCGCGCGAGCGAACGCATCGGCCGCGAGTTCCGGCACTTTGCCATCGGCCCGCTCGATCAGACGAACGAGCGTGCTGTCGGTCGTGAATGCGTTAGACGCTTCTCGCGAGGTTGCAATCGACATTTGCCGACGATCGAACCAGAGGTAGTGTCGAAGCGATCCGCAGCCGATGAACGAATTCGGGAAGAACCTGTTAGTCCGGTATGGATACCCGAACAACTGATCCTTGAACGCGGTGGTTGCATCGTTCAAGAAAATCGGTCGACCGTTGCTGTCAACGATCGAATGTAGTTTCGCACGAACGCGCTGATTGCCGAAGAACGCGAACGAAGGATCGCCGTGAAACCGTTGGTCGACCGATTCTTTCAGCGAAACCAGATTCGCGTAGGTCAGCGTCGTGATGGGCAAGTCAGTCACGCCATCAGCGCTGAGCAAGCCCAGCGGTTCGCCGACACCGCTGCCGATCGCAATCGCTTTGTCTCGACTGTCGCTCGCCGCCTGAGCCATGACGCCCATGATGAAATTGACAGCATCGGTGCCGTCATCGAATCATTCGTTCGAGCCGCGAATGAGACCGGACATTTTCTTGATCGCGAACTGGCATCGACCGACCGACGGACTGATTTCATCGATCGAACCACCTTCATCACCCCACGTGAATTCCAGATCGGCCGAGTTGGTCGGAACCCAACCGCTGCCCGTTCCAACCGGAATTTTCGTGACGTGTGGGAACAGTGACGGCGCGACCGGAGGCGCTGCCATCAGCGAAGTGACATAGCTCGGCAACAAATAACCGCCTTCGCTCACGTCGCTCGACAACGCGCGGCGAACCACGTCGGTCTGTGCGAAGTTAGCCGCAAGGCCGCGAGGGGCGATCATCACGGCCCGCAGCCATTCGCTCGCGAGTTGGCGTTGCTCGTCGGCTTGACCTTGGCCACCGACAGGAGCGCCGAGCATCGTTTTGAGCAGATCAGTGTGGCCTTGGGCCGCGCGCACCACGCGGTGGCGTTCCTCGGGTGGCAACGCTTGCAGAGCGGCCATCACTTGATCGACGCCGTTGGTGGTCAAGACACTTCGCGTTTGGCCGGGGTGACGAGCGGCCGAAGTCCAGTCGTATTGCATGATATGTATCTTTCAAAAATCGAGATTGAAGTTAGTGGTTCTCGATTCGGTAGCCATTCGCTTCGGCAGACGAGGGGCACACATCCCCGGCCTAGCAAATCGAACGAAGTGGTTCGCGGTGGGGACGGCCTGACGGACGATTCACGGCGACTTCGCTCGGCCTGCATCGGCCGGGGTTGTGCGGCTACCGAAACATGATCGGGAACGTAGCGCAAGTTTGGACGGGCGCGAAGCCGAAGTTGCCACAAAATGGCACTTGGCGTGAGGACATACGGATATCCGATCCGTCGATGCCGACCTATCAAAAACGCCTTATTTTCTCGGCATATATAGATCGCACGAGCGTAAGGCGAGCAGAAACTACACCCGTTTTACTGTCGGTCGTACAGCTAGACCGACGAAACCACGGCGAGTCACTTCCGCAACGGCGCGGATAGCCAATGGAAGAGCGGCCTTTTGACAAAGCGTCGTTCACTAGGCCGCTTAGGCGCTGAAGTCTGCTGAATCATCGGCCGCAAACACCGGCCAACGTGCGTCGTTCCGCGACAGTACCCGCGTCCACGCGAAACTGAGCCCCTTCGGCGCTGGCCACGCCGCCGCGAGTTCCAGTTCTTCGAGCGTCAAAAAACCTTGCTCATAGCACCGGGCGAGATAGCCGACACCCCCGGCAACTTGCAGACGTGCGAAGCCCTTTTCCGGTTCCGGCAGCGGGGCGATTGCCAGGTGCTCTTTACAGTTCTCAGCGAGTTGGGCCAACGCAATGTGACACTCGGCACTCAGCGGACGCATAAAATGGCCTCTCTTAGTTTTAGGGACGATCGATCGCATCGCCCAAGGGAGTCTGCACCAGCAAACACCAGAACGACTGCTGTACGTGGTGCATAGTTAAGTTCAGTATCTGCAATCACTTGCGGAACATTGCACCACGCACCACGTAAAATGCATTGCATTTTTCTCTATAATAGTGGTGCGTGGTGTAACCGATTTTCAGGCTCGCCGGTCGCGATCCACGACGAGTTCTGCACTACCGGGG
>JAEUIL010000830.1 GCA_016794255.1 Planctomycetaceae bacterium
TGCCATGCACGTTGAGATTGAATCGTCCGTCCATGTCTAAGCAGAGAATGGCAAACAGCGCCTTATAACTCTTGCCGGTTTCACTCGTCTGCACAGGCGAACCGAGATCCACCCAGATACTGTCGGGCTCGCCGTCACCGTCATTGTCGACATCCCAAGGCCCCACGATCGGATGGAAGTACGGATTGCCCGACCATTCTGGGTCGCCTGGTTGCCAGGGGCGGCCCGTAAAGGACACATGATCTTGCGGATCGGGTCGTAAGATGACCTTTTGCCGCATCCGAGGCACCGTGGCATCGGTGAGCGAGCCTCCGAGCAAAGCTCGATGCCACGGATTTGATGAGTCATTCGCGTTCAAATACGACCCTGCCACGCTGGGGTCGTTATTCGGATTGTTCACTTGATTCATTTGAAACGCGACGAGATCAGGACGATGCAGTGACGGAATGCGAACTAACCAACGCTGACTATGTCCGCGCTGGGGAGACCAGACCGCTGCAGCGAGCAGTATGTTTTGATAATCAGCAGCGTCGTAATCCTCGTCCGCATCGACACCGAAAAGATTCGTAGGGGACGTATTGCCGCGCGGCATGTCGTCGAGATATTGCTGATAACTCGCCTCGGACGGATTTGGCGTAAACGCGATCGGCCAAGTCGCAGGGTTGCCCGGACTGCTGTAAGGACGTAACGTGCTCTGATCGACCGTCGGGCCAGCAGTGAGCATCTCGCTCGTCAAATCGAGCATGCCGCGGCGATTCGGCGCATAACCGAAACCTGCCCCGTTGAAGGGTCGGCCATTGATTACGACCCGCACCGATTGCCAAGAACCGTTCGTAGTACCATCGGGACGCCACAGCGGATTCTGACCATTCTGCGGTCGCGTAACTAACACACGAAAATCTGGATTGCCATCACTCCCTCGGTTGAAATAACGCACGATTCGCACGGTTTCGTTCTTGGCCGGTCCGTCCAAAAAGGTCAACACCCGTCCGGCATAGTATCCCTCGATACCGTCAGGAATCGCCCGGTTCAACGCATCGAGTTTGGGCGAGCCAAGTTGTCGGTCGTCGCCCGGGAGCGCCGCCAAGCTACTGACGCTGGCAAGATCCTCAAGATCATCGGGGACACCGTTGCTGCCATCATCCGTGTTGGCTACGCCAGGTTTCTTGTCGTCGCCAAATGAAATGACTTTCAATTCCAGAAATTGCCCGAGCACGTTACGTGCTCCATACAAGGGCGAGTTGTTCAAAATCTGCTGGTTGGGATAACTGCTCAAAGTTCCAATCGAGGCGGGATCGGCCGAGACCGCCCCGACGATCGTCTCGCGATTTCCGTACATGTCTTCCAGCAAGCTGTGCGGCCCGATTCGATTGAACGGGTCATTCGAGCCACGCACAACTGAATACAACGCTCGATTCAAAATCGCGTCAGGCGGATCACCGTACATCTCCAGGCTTTGGCTCGAAATGGCTGCCTCCTTGACCGCCGTCGAGGTCATGACAAACGTCACGGCCACGAGCACAAACATCGACAACAGGCCGAGCACGACCATCAAAGCCACGCCACGCCGCCGCAACGTTCGATGCTGCTGCACAACACTCCGCACAACTGGGATTGCCAACTCGCGTAATGAGTTGCAATTCGCATGAGGCATCGATTGCGTGTTCATAACCAACTCCCAGGGCAAACGCCCAAAATGTCAAACGGCACAGCTCAAACCAACTCTCGGAACCACGAACACAAACTATCGTCTCACTCTAGGGCGACAACATTCCCATACTGTCGTAAACCAAATTCTTTCGATAAACCGCCACGGCTCCGTCAATGATGACTCCATAGCCGGGCGCAATCGGCCCTGTACCCGAGGCACCAACCGTATTTGGCACCGTCCAGTTGCTGCCGGCCAAGCGAATGCGTCGACGCCACACGTTGCCTTGGTCGGGAAACACGCGACGTCCTACAGACAGCACTCGAAAGAAATTCACTTCCACATGGGGCGGGGGCGGCGGTCCTGCCGCGATCGCCTGCGGAACTGTCGGCGCGAGCGCCGTGACCATGATCCACTCGCCGGTGCGCAGAAACGTTGCTTCGTCGGCTTCCGCTTGGCTGGATAAATCCGACATGGTCATCCACGCATCTGTACTACCTTGAGCGAATCCGCCACTGGTAACGAATTCCAAGTGAACGCGGCGTTCACCGCGCATGCGGTCGCGATTGTC
>JAEUIL010000869.1 GCA_016794255.1 Planctomycetaceae bacterium
GTGGCGATGACTGCGGTGCGATCGAAACCATACGCCACGGCCAAACGTCGGCCGGCCGTGGTCAGCGTGACCTGCGTGGGCGAGGTGATGACGGTATCGTCGCCAGCCGAGTCGCGGAACTGGGCGTAGTCGTTGCCGTAATTGGAAATGGCCCATTGCGTGTCGAAGCCGAAGACCTGAATCAAGAAGCCATTGCCGGTCAGGGCCGCGAACTCCTCGAACGCGTAGAAGTTGTCGACCCCAGCGGAATCGTACATGGCCGAATTATCGACGCCGTACGAGGCATAGACATACGTCTTACCGAAACCGACGACTTGATTCGTGAAGTGTGCCGACTGAAAGATGCTCGTGGTCGGCAGGCCGATGAACTGATCGCCGCCGGTCGAGTCTTGCAGCACCGCGATGTCATTGCCCGAGCCGAACACATAGTTCTTGGTCGCGCCGCCGATCGTGAGTTGCCGTCCCGCGGCGGTCAGTGTGACCGACTGTGGCGCGAGCAGTGCGGTCTCGACTTCGGCGCCGCCGTGGACCACCGACGTGTCGCCGCCTCCGCCGAGGGCAATCGTGACTTGCGGCACATCGCCGCGCTGGTGAACCTGGGTCACGCCGTTGAGCGTGACCGACACGCGATCGCCCGCGATGTATTGCACAATAGCCGTGTCAGCCGCGGCGCTTCCGGTCACAAACAACGTCGTCCCCTCAAGGCTGAACGGTGCCCGCAAGCTGATCGGTATTACGGCGGTGCCGCTGAGCAAGGGACTGCCGTTGATGCCGGCGTCGGTGGCGATCACGGTCAACGACGCATCGCCCGAGAAGCCCGACTCAGGGATGAACACCACTTCGGCCAAGGCGGCATTTAACGCCGAATTGAGGCCGGTCATGATGATGCGATTGCTCAACTCGCCGGTGATCGACGTGAGATTGGCCGAGTTCGTGAGCCGCAGCGTGCCATGCGAAGCGAGCAGCGTGACGCGCAGATCGGGGGCATCGATGTCATCGACCGTGATCAGACTCGAATTGGCTGCCGAGAACGTGATTTCAACGTCGGGTCGACCACCCTGGCTGCCAGGGGCCGAGACCGTCGGGGCGTCGTTCACCGGGCGAACGTTGAGCGTGACGCCGACGGTGTTGGCACTGAACGGCTGATAGCCGCCGACATCGGCCACGGCGAACAAATCGCCCGCCGAGCCTTGCGTGCCGTCCCAAGCGCGGATCGTCAGGCCGTTGGTGATCGTGCCCGAAAATTCTTGCAGGGGTTGAAAGCGGATCCGCGTCAAGGCGTTGGCCGTGAGCAATCGAGCCGAACTGGCACTCACCGCGCCGATGCCGTTCCAGTTGATCCCGCCATCGACCGAGAATTGCCAACTGCCGTGCGACGTATCGGCACCGACGATCGCAATGCCGCGACTGTTGAGCACGTCGGGATCGCTCACGGGATCGCCACCGGCACCCGTGGCTAACAAATTGAGCACGCCTGTGCCGGTCGAGGTGACGTTGTTCTCGTCCGCCAAGATTTGCAGCGGGACTGAATTATCGAGCACCGGCGCCGAGTTGACCCGCACACCAAACGAACCGGCGACCAACGCACCACCTTGATACGTGATCGGTAGGTAACCGCTGAGCGGTGTGACCACGTAGTACGGCGTGATGACCTCAAAGACCACGTTGTACGCGCCCGGCGTGACATTAAAGAACGCGAAGCCGCCGTTCGAGGCCCGCACCAGCGGCTCATCGCCATCGACGACGCGATTGTTGTTCTTGTCGAGAAACACCCGCAAGCCGTTGGCCAGGGGTTCGCCGACATCGTAAATCCCATCGCGATCGATATCGTGCCAGATACCGCCGAATACGCCCGGCACGTTGACACGCCCGTCGATCGCGAAGTCGAACGACGTTTCACTCAGATCGTTGGTGAAGATATGGACCACTGCCCGTGCCGTGCCCAGCGCCACCGGCGTGAATGCAATGCGGAACGTGGTCGAGGCTCCCGGCGCGAGCGTGGGCGTGCCGGGCTGTTGCACCACGGCAAAACTGGCGGCTTGCGGGCCATCGATCAGCACGCGCGGATTGCCGCCCAGATTGAGCACCGAGTTGCCCAAGTTCTGGATCGTAAACGTGCGCGTGATCGTGCGGCCAACGTCGGTCGCGCCAAAGTCCGTGCCATCGCCGGTGCTCGACACGCCATCGCCATCGTAAATCGCCTGGCCGTTGCCGGTCACGCTGACCTCGGGAGCCATTTCGGTCGTGCTGCCCGTGCCGGCAATGGAGAACGAATAGTTCAGCTCGTTGACGTCGTTACTGGGTATCGCAATCGTCGCGCGCCGCGAACCGGGCAACAGCGGCGTAAAGCTGAGGATGAATTGCGTCGAGCCTCCCGCGGGGATCGACGTGATGCTCGGCGGCACGACCAGCGAAAACTCGCCGGGCAGCAAGCCCGTGACTTGCACCGCGGGGCTGCCGGTCAAAAGCAACGGTCCCGTGCCGGTGTTGGTAATCACGATGGTCCGCGAGACTTGACCGAAGTTAAGCCCCGCCGCGCCAAAGTCCGTGCCATCCACGGCACTCGGCGTGAGGTCGCCCGACGTGATCGAGTGGCCATCGATTGACACATCGATCTCGGGAGCAAAGACCGACGAGAGCCGTGACGCCGCGGCGACAATATCGATCAAGCCGAAGCCACCGCTCGCATCCCATTGTCCGGCGGGCGTGCCGTTCACAGGCCGGGCACTCGACATGAGCGCGCCTTTTAACTGGCTGACCGTCGTGCCGGGGAACGCTTGCTTGAGCAGCGCCGCGACCGCCGCCGCGTTGGGAGCCGCGGCCGAGGTGCCGGAGAAATTCGGCAGTGAGTCGGCATCGGCCCCCGAGTCGCGACCAAAGAACGACGTGTTCACGCCGTCGATCGCCACGATGTCGGGCTTTTGCGCCACGATCGGCTCGACGAGTCGGTTGCCGCGGCTATCGAAGATCTGCGTTTGCGGCCCGGTGCTCGAGAACGACTCGGTCACGATCGTGCCTACACCGTAAGGAGGCGCGTCGTTAAAGGCCACGGCTCCGACCGAAATGGCGTTCACGCCCGAGCCATGGCCGGCGCTACCGGTTTGATACTGATCGCTGGCCACGTACTCGACCGAATTCAGGCCGAGACCAAAGAAGCTGTAGAACTTGACCCGCGTCGGCACGGCCGAGCCGGCGAAATAACGAACCGTGATGTCATACGTTCCCGCCCGGGGTATTGTCACGACTTCGGCCGGAATGCCGCTGGGGGCCAAGTTGTTGGAAACTCCCGAGTCGATCAAATTGCCGTTCGTGTCGCGGATCTCGACGTCGATGTCGGCCGTCACTTGGGCCATGACCCCGTCGTAGGGATTGTCCCATTGAAAGTAGAGATCGTCGCCTGCCGCGACGGTAATGCGGAGCGTGGTATCGACGCCCGCGCCGGGATCCCAATCTTGCAGCTGCGACGAGCCGCTGGTAACAAACCGTAGCGGCGATTCATAACCGTCCGAGGCCGTGTTGCCCACGGCGCTGAAGTACGGCACATTCGCATTCACGGCCCGCTCGATCGCTTGGTCGATGACGCCGGGCTGAAACTGGGGTTCGAGAAAGTAGACGATATCGTCGACAAGCACGGTCGCTCCAGCCATGGTGCGCAGGGCGTCGATGCTTTGCGCGAAGCCCGCCTGGCCGTTGATCGTGGCACTGGCAAAGGCCAAGCCCGCACCGGGGGCGATGTCGTGAATCAACTCGAGCATTCCCCGCCCCTCGTCGTTCGCACCGCTGGGCCCTTCGAGCAGCACGCGGACGCCGGCGGGCAGATCGCCGCTTTGCACGGAACTGGCCAGCCCGCCCCCGACGACACTGACGCTGTCGCTGAGCACGCCGACGATTTGACCGGCACCGGTGCGGTTGGGCGTTTGTTGAAACGTGTCGACCCGCATCGTCTCGACACCCTGATTGTTGCCCACGCCGCGCGCGTTGCCGATGGCCCGATCGATCGGGCGCAACGCCCGCACCTCGGGCAGCGCCGCGAGCGCCGCCAGTCGATCCAGCGGCGACGTGACCGTCACGACATTGCTGTCTGGCGCGATTGTGCCAACCGTCCAACCTTGCGCGGTCAACAGATTGCTGAGCTGCCCCGCATCGCCGGTCGCCTGCACATAGAGATCAACCGCGCCGTCGTGGACGGCATAGGTCCGCGACCAGTCCGATTGAAACGCTCCGACCGAGTCTTGGGCCTTAAACGTCTGGTAGTCGCGTTGCAGCTCGTAGAGCGCCTGCTGACCGGCGAGCAACCCGCCGTTTTTGATCTGACTGAGCGTGAAGTTGTCGAGCAACGGACCAGAATACAGGGCGAACGCGCCGTCGCTCGACAGCATGTGACGGGCTTCGAGGCGATCGATCGCGAGGCGGCGCGTGCGCGGGGCGTGGCGATCTCGCGACAAAGAATCGGTGCGCAGAAAAGAAGCGCGCAAACGACGGAGATGGTGCAGCCAACGGGTCACAGCCGTCTCGACAGGCAGAAGAGCGAAGCGACCCTTGGACCTTAGTTGTAAACGACGTTAAGGTCAAGTTTTACGTCAAATTTCGCCGCGAGTTTTCCGCGTTTCACGGCTTTCTAACCCGCCGGACACGCTCCCTTCGCATGGATTCGCTCGTCGGCACGAACTCGGCGACGGCGCGGGCAATCTCGTCTGCGGTCTTCACCCGCTGGTCATCGACCCGGCGCGATCGGAAACCATGCCGAAGGTAGCGAGCTTAACAGCCGCACATCGATCGGCAGCGCAAAGATTTGAGATCACCACGTCGCCGGGCCTTCTCAATTTGCGAATGTGCGGTAATCTTCTCTTACGCACCGCCCGACCGTACTCACCGATGTCGCTGGAAAAGGATTCAATTTCGATGCCGAAGCCGTGGAATGATCAGGTTCTTGTCGGTCCTAGTGCGATTGGTCAAGGTGTGTTTGCAGCCCGGCAGTTCCGCAAGGGTCAAACGATCGGTCGGATCGAGGGGACCGTGCTGCACTCGCTGGACGAAATCACCCCGTATTGCATCGAACTCGACGAGATCCGCTCGCTCGAGCCGGCCGAGCCGTTCCGCTTCTTGAACCATCGCTGCGAGCCGAACTGCGAAGTTTACTCGTGGGACGAAGATGGCGAGCGCGACTTTCTATACCTGATGGCTCTCCGCACCATTCGGGCTGGCGAAGAGTTGACGATCGATTATTCGTGGCCCGACTATGCCGCGATCCGCTGCAAATGCGGGGCAGACAACTGCCGCGGCTGGGTCGTCGATCCCGCCCAGCTCGACAATCTGCTCCGTCGCGAGCAGGCCAAACGCGACCGGCGTCGCAAGCGCTCGAAGGTCATGACGTAAGCAGCCGGTGGCCGACCTAAACGGTGGCAATGTCAGGGGATGCGGTTGAATTGGCACAGGTCGAGGGCTTAACTCTCGCTTGTTTGCCAACTCGGGCCCGCTCGGGTTTCCCGCCCCTCAGTGGGTGGCGATCTGGGACGCGCTGGCGAACCGCGGCGACAGGTGGACGGCTCCACCCCCGCCGAACCGCAGTAGCCCGGATTCCGGGCCGAACTCCTTGCGGCCTCGCAGCACCAACTCGCCAGACGCAGCCGACCACGACACGACCTGGACCGTGGCGTTCGTCAGGTGATGTATCAGCGCTGGCGGAATACTCGCCACCATCGAAGCCTGCGTCGAAGAACGCTTCGGTTAACCGGGCCGCGGCCAACCAATATTGATTTCAGGAACCGCGCTGCTCGCCGCTCCTGTTGAACCGATTGTTCGGTCATCGTGCCAGCGGCAGTGGCTTCCAATCGTCGATCGTATCTAGATCAGTCTGTCGCTCAACCTTGAAGCTTCCACCTTGATAAATCTCATCGGTGTGACGAAGTACCCTGGAACGGTCGACAAAGTAGTTCGCAATCGCAAACCCCTTCGTCAGCTTTGGGAATTGCGAGTAGGTCCAGTCGTCAGGTCGAATCAGAAGCAGGGATGTAATCGGACCAGAGCCACGTTCAAGCGTATGCCACTCAGTCACGACGAGAATCGAGCTATCCGGCGACCACAGGGCTCCGTAGCCGAAGATTCGCTCACCGAACGAGTGGGAGTCAATTCGAAGCGTGAAGTACGGTGGCCCGAAAGGAATTTCGCCTGTGTAGGATAATTCCACTTCGTGTTTGCCATCAAGACTTCTCGATTTGCCACCTGGCTCCAAGATGTGGCGCTCCTTTGATGACCGAATGACGGGCATAACTGGGCGGTGCCGGATGACGTTGACTTCGCATCTCGCGTGAATCGCCGCTACGGTTCACGCCATTGTTAGATGGCATTTTCACTCTGGGCCAGACTTTTGGACATGATTGAAATGTACACGCCATCCAACGTTAATGTACCCTTTCGATTCCCTCGAAGGTTCTCTCGACTGCTGATCGCTTCGAGGAAATTGAATTTGAATGAAGTCGGAAACTCTTGACAATGTTCCGCCATCGACGTTGGATGCAAATCGCGACAGTTCGTTGTCTTCCGTTATCAGTTCAACCTCAGCATTGCGTGCAATGGAAAGTATGAGCAAGTCATTCCATGAATTACGGAAATCCTTCTTTAGGTTGTGTTCGCGCCTAAACTGTCGGAGAAGTGTGAATGCGTGCTCGACGTCCCGCGGTTGAAGCGGCGTGCAACGAATCTCGTTTTCGACGATAAAGCGAAAACGACTTGCGAGTCGTTTACGCAATGCCTTGTCGAAATGGTTGGTTGCAGCAATAAAGAGGTCCACATGGCCTTCGTTGATGGCGTTTGCGATCGAAAGACTATTGTATTCTACCACGGTTGGAAACTCGTTTCCAAAGTCCATGATGATCGAATCGGAAAGTTCCTTTCGAAAGGGGTGATCACGTTGGCGAAGTTCGAGTGGCGGGGAGCCAAAAAATGACGCTTCGACAATAGTGGCATATACCACTTCGCTTGCGACAGTTCGTCAGATTGGACGAGAAGAAACTCGTTAGCGACGATCGACGAAATCGTGGCTCCCTGAAGTGAGCGTTCCCACGTGCCCTTCATCGCATACGAAATCACCTGTGTGTCGAGATGTTGGCACGCTACGGTGGTCATGATCGGGTTTCTGCCATCTAACGATCAAAGTTAGGCCACGTCTCAGCCATTGTAGTCATACTTCTCTGACAACTTCGGGTAAAGCTCCGCGACTTTGTCCTCCTCCCACGACTGGCCCGATGGCTCGGCAGGTGCGGGAGCGTAACGTGGAGATGTCTCGCCGTCTCCAAGCTCCTCCTCGACGGTGGTGGGAACATACTGGTAGCCCTCGTAGTGGGCGGTTTCTGCGTCGTAATCAATGTCGGCGAGCGCCTGTGGGTCGGTGAGTGTTCGCTCGAAAGTCTGACGCCCCATTGAAATGAGGGTGGCGCGAAAGTCTGAGAAAGCGTCGTCGGAGCAACCGCCGCCGATGATGTAAGCGGCTGCCCAAAGCTCCCACGTGTAAGCGCGGTCCTCGCACTCGTCGAAGTGCCGGCGAAACGAACGCAGCTCGTCGAGCGTCAAGCGGCGTAACTCGACCTCCAGCAACTCGCACTTCTTGTCCATGTCGCCGCGAGAATCGCGATGAACCGTCTCTACGATGTTCCAGAACTGGGCGAGTGTCATAATGGTGTGGTGTAGTGGCCTAACAAGTATTCGTTTGCGCAACCTATCACGGTCAACATTGCGTCCTGCGCATCCTATCTCGGGCGACAACAAGTCGCGGAAATGGGCGTAACTAATTTTGTATAATTGTGTTCCGACGTTCGCAATAGCGCGGGGGGCCATGTTCGTGGCGAATACTAATCACCGACGACGACCGTGCGCGAAACAGCAGACTCGGCCGCGATGATTCCTCAGCAACAACCGAGAAACCGATGTTCCACGAACTCTGCGGACCACGCTTCCTGGTACTTTAACCATGCACGTCAATCATCCGGGTTCGCAACCGATCGGACCGTAGCAGGCCGTTGAGATATTCGTACCACGGGCATCTTGCCCGTGATTTGTGCTGAGAATCACGGGCAAGAGGCCCGTGCTACGGAATATATCAACACGCTTGTAGGACTCGGGTTGCTGCTGAGGTCCTCACGGCGAGCGTGTTCGACCCTTGGAAGTAAACCCTTACGATGTCAGGAATTTACCAGCGATGCTTGACCTGCGTTGACGCAAGTCGGCACCGCTGGGAACCAGGTTCACCGTGGCAAACGGGTTCAAGTTTCAGCCGGGCGAACTCATCGCGGGCTCGAACCTGAGTCGGACCCGCCGCGCGATCCGCCGCAAACGTGCCGAAACCGGTTGTATCGCCCTGGGCCGAGGGCTTAGACTCAGACGGGTCACATCCGCGCCGCTGCGGTTGTTGATCCCGCCTCACTTCCGCCCGCCATCAAGGTATTCCCATGCGACACCTGTTGTTGGTCCTTGCGACCGTTCTGGTTACCTGTTCTACAGTGGCTCAAGCTGCCGATCAGGCGAAAGCACCCGCGAAGACCAACGCTCCGGCGGTCGCTCCGACCGCAGCCGACGTGCGCTACGGCGAACACGAGCGGCAGATGCTCGACTTCTATCAGGCCAAGAGCGATCAGCCGACGCCGGTG
>JAEUIL010000876.1 GCA_016794255.1 Planctomycetaceae bacterium
GGTCGAATCGTCGCGCCGGAGAAGCTGATCGCTTGCGAAGCCATGTTACGCAAGCGTTCATCATGCAAGTTGATTTCCTGCGGCGTGGCGCTGTAAGCGTAGAGATCGCGACCGACGGTGAAGCCATAACCCTCGACCAAATCGACGTAGTAGGCCGGATTGTACGTCATCATGAACGTCGGGGGCGAATCAAACCCCTCGACCAATAGTCCGCACTCGTAGTTCATCGAAGGATTGGCCGGACCCCGCACGTCGGTCATGCCGCGCTCGCGGAGCCAATTGCAGCCCGCGTCGAATAAAGCGTCGCTGACCTCGCGATCGTTGATGCTTTCAAAGAAGCCAAAGAAGCCGCGGCGCTCTTGATAGCGTTCGTTGTGGGGGACATTCACGATGGCGGCGATGCGTCCGACGGTCTCGCCATTGCGATAGGCCAAGAACGTCTGGATTTGCGAGCGATCGTAGAACGGATGGTGGCGAAAATTGAGCAGTTCCGCCTGATTCATCCGCAGCGGGGGAATCCAGTTCGGATCGTTGCGGTACAGCGTCCATGGTAGGTACATGAACTTGCGACGTTCCCACCACGAACTGACCGGCTTGACGACAACATTACCCATCGCGCGATCCAAAGTCTCTCAACGAGGTACAACTCTAGAGCCGGTCTTAGGTTACTTGCCCCACGTCAAGGCGGCAAGCACAGTCGGAAACACGCCGTTGTCAGCCCTGTTCGAGTCGCGTCAGACTGGGGTTGCCCGGCGGTTCGCGACTGTAGTAGCATGCAGAGCCTGACTGCACGCCGGACGCGCAAGGAGACGCGTCGGGGCTCGGTGATTGAGACGATTTGGAAAGGACGCCCACCATGCCGCACACTCTTGCCGAGTTGAGCCAACTCGTGGGCGGTACTCTCCAGGGAGATGCCCAACGGTTGATCAATCGGGCGATGCCGCTCGGCATGGCCGTCGCGGGTGATATCACACTGCTCGACGACAGCGAGCGCTCGGGCAAAGCCGCAGCTTCTTGCACTGCGTCGGCGTTGGTCGTCGGCCTCGATTCACCCAATAGGCAAGCGATACCCGCCGGGATCGCGGTGATCGAAGTCCCCGACATTCACGCCGCGTTTACCAAGCTGGTTCGCACGTTCCGACCACCGCGGATTCGCACGTTCGTCGGAGTCAGTCCCCAGGCCCACGTTAGTCCGCAAGCTCGGCTTGCCGAAAATGTCGACATTCACGCCGGTGCCACGATCTGTCACGACGTGGAAATCGGATCCGGCACGGTCATCCACCCCGGCGTATACGTCGGCCCGGGCTGCCGCATTGGTCGCGACGTGACGATCTTTCCCAACAGCGTGCTGTACGAAAATGTCTCGATCGGTGATCGCACGCTGATTCACGCCGCGGTGATCATCGGGGCGTACGGATTCGGCTATCGCCTGCAAGACGGGCGACATGTGCTGACCCAGCAGTTGGGTTACGTCGAGATCGGTAGCGATGTTGAAGTCGGCGCGGGGACCACGATCGATCGCGGCACGTATGGCCCGACCGTGATCGGCGAGGGGACGAAGATCGACGACCAAGTCATGATCGGCCACAACTGCCGCATCGGGCGACACAACTTGATCTGCGCTCAAGTCGGCATGGCCGGCAGCAGTTCGACCGGTGATTATGTCGTCCTCGCCGGTCAAGTGGGCGTGCGCGATCATATTCAGATCGGCGATCGTGCGATGGTCGGCGCCAAAGCGGGCATCATGTACGACGTCGCTCCCGAGACCTCGATGGTTGGCATTCCTGCGTATCCCATGAAAGAGTGGCGGATGCAGCAGGTCGTGATCCAAAAACTGCCCGACTTGCGGCATCAGGTCAAAGAACTGGAAC
>JAEUIL010000892.1 GCA_016794255.1 Planctomycetaceae bacterium
TCTGAGCAATCCAGTCCGGGCGACCGAGACAGGTCAACACGCTGCTGACCATCCGGCCCGCATGACGACGACCGCAGAGCGTCACGATCGGCACACCCATCCAGAGCGCCTCGCACGCCGTGGTGTGCCCGCTCCAAGGAAACACATCCAGCGTCAGATCGACTCGGCCGTACACGCCGAGATGCGTCGAGGACTCGGCCGGATGCGTCTCGATGGTCAGTCGCTGGGCAGCGACGCCACGGTTGGTGAACTGTTCACGAATGACATCGATCGTTCGACCTCGTAGCGAATGCCGATACAACAGCACGCGCACCTCGGGCACTTCGCGCAACACGCGGCACCACAGATCGAACACGGCCGGGTTCAACTTGGCGAGGCCGTGCAACAAACCGATCGTGACGTGACCGTTGCTCAGACACGGCGATGGTGTCACGTCCGGGGCGTAACTCGGCGGCGTGTAGCAAGCAAAGCCGGGTGCGATGCGCACGAGTTGCTCGGTGTACCAACGCTCCGTGCCAGGCGGATCGACGATCGCGTCGGTGACGAGCGCGTCCATCGTCGTGAGCCCGGTCGTGTTGGCATAGCCGAGATACGAGACCTGCAGCGGAGCGGTGCGACGGGCATAAACACCGAGGCGGCTCATCGAAGTGTGGCCCGACAGATCGACGAGCACGTCGACCTGATCCTCGCGCATGTGCCGCGCGACGTCAGCGTCGCTCGCCCCATAGGCATGCCGCCACTTGGGAATCAGTTTCTGAATCCGAGCCGTGTACTCATCGGCAATTAGTACGTCACTGTAGGCGATCGGTTCAAACTGCGCGCGGTCGTGGTGCGTTAAGATCGAAAGCAGAAAATGGGCCACGGCATGATCGCGGAAGTCGCCCGAGACGTAGCCAATGCGCAGACGACGGTCCGGATCGCGATTGAACGGCGGCGGTGGCATCCGCGTGGTACGGGCTTCGAGCCACGTGCCGAACTCGCGATGCGCCGCAAAGAGCGTCTCGTCGTCGATCTCGGTCGAGTAGTTCATCGCCAAGAGGCGCTTGGTCGACGGGGCCTGCTGCGGATCGAGCTTCATCGCCTGCTCGTAGGCGGCGAGCGCCTCTTCGATCCGCCCGAGATGGCAGAGTGCCGTGCCTCGATTGTCGGCCGAAGAAACATGCGTGGGCTGCACGGCCAACGCACGTTCATAACACTCGACCGCCTCGAGCAGCAGCCCTTGCTGTTGCATCATGTTGCCGAGATTGTTCCAACCATCGGCAAACTCGGGAGCGATCTCGACGGCTCGGCGAAAGGCGTCGGTCCCTTCGGTTAAGCGTCCTTGCTTGACCAATGAGTTCCCCAAGGCACACCAGGCCATGGCATAGTTGGGGCGGATGGCCAACGATCGCCGCAGACAATCGTCGGCCTGGGTGTGTTGATTGCGCTGCGAGAACACGCCCGCCACGTTGAACCACGCCTCGTCGTACTGCGGTTGCAAACGCAACGATTGATCGAAGGCTTGCAGCGCCTCGTCGAGCCGCCCGAGCATTTTGAGCGCCACGCCGAGCGTGTTGTAGAACACCGCGACCTGCGGCGCGACTTGAATCGCCCGTTGTACGAGATCGATGGCGACGGTGTATTGCCCCGCCTGATACGCGAGCAGACCCAACAGATGCAGCGCATTCGGTTCCTGCGGCTGCACGCTCAGCACCTGTCGGTAGATTTGCTCGGCCTCGCTCGGCCGCCCCTCGCGATGATGGCGCAAGCCGGTTTCCAGGGCGACTTGAAGTTGCTGCGGATCGATGGTCGCCATAGACGCGAAAGTGGTCGGAGGAGTAGTCGTTGCTACGCAGCCAAGAGTGCCCCCCGATTGATCGAAGGGGGAAGTTCTAGTGTACCGCGACCTAGTCGGTGGCAAGGTTTGTAAAGCTGAAGTGTCGCGGCGACCCGAGGTGAAATGCTTCGCCAACTAAGGTTTATCGGCCGCTCGGACAGCAGCATCTTCCCGATTCGACAACGATTTGCCCTGAAATACGGAGGAAAACAAACCAACCACAGCCTGCTATGGCGTTGATTGACGGCCACGATCAGACCAATTACATTGGCCTAGCCAGTAAGCCATGGCTGTCTGCGGAGTATGATGATGTCGTTGATGCGCGATCCGATTTACCAGCAACTCAATCATGCCCTGCGCGAGGAAATCGCTGCTGGCAAGTACAAGGCGGGCCATCAGTTTTTGACCGAGCGGCAGATCGCCGAGCAGTACAAGGTCAGTCGCGCCACGGCGAACAAAGCGCTCGCCAGTTTGGTGAGCGAGGGGACCCTCGAGTTTCGCAAAGGGGTGGGCACGTTCGTGCGCGGTGGTGTGTTGGATTACGACCTGCGCGAGCTCGTGAGTTTCACCGGTCGAGCCACGGCTGCCGGCCGCGTGCCTTCGACCCAAGTGCTGGAGTTCCGCCCGATCGAAAGTCACGAATCGGTCGACGATGTCCGCGCTCGCTTGCAAGTAGCGACGCTCGACAAGCTCTTTTATCTCGAACGACTCCGCTTGGCCGACGACAAGCCGATGATCTTGGAGCGGCGGTACATCGTCGCCGCCCGCTGTCCGGAGCTGACACGCGAAGACGTGGAGGGATCGCTGTATGCGGCCTGGACGCAAAAGCACCGTTTGAACATCACCGGCGCCGAGCAAACGCTGCGAGCCACCAGTCTCTCGGCGCTCGACGCCCAACGCTTGGACGTGCGTCGTGGAGCAGCGGCATTGCGCGTGATCGCCCTGGGATTGATCGACGACATGCTGCCGTTGTGGTGGGAGAACACGCTCTATCGTTCGGATGCGTACGAGTTTCAAACCCGCCTCGGCAGCTTGAACGGAGCACGTTCGACGCCCGGGATGCGGATGGTGAATGTCGCACCGGAGGCGGAGTAGGCGGGAAGAAGTAGGCGGAGTAGGCGGGAAGAAGTAGGCGGAGGGCAGTAAGCGGAGGGCAGTAAGCAGTACGCAGAGGGCGGTTGATTGCCGATTGAATGGAGCCACACGGTGTTGATGCGGAAGCATTCTTCACTGCCTACCATCTACCGCCTACTGCCTACTGCCTACTGCCTACCGCTCACCTCCTACTCTCCCTCATAGAACCGCACATGCTGTTGCAGTCGGCCGTCGCGGAGTAGGCAGAGCAAGCCGGCGGCGATCAGATCGGCGGTCGTGCCGGGATTGCGGCGGTGGCCGTCGGCGCGAAGCCAGAAGTCGAAGCTCCCGAGCGCCTGTTCGTACTCGTCATCGCCGGGCTGTCCATAGTCGAGTACCTGCCGCGCGATGGCCGACGCTTGGGCGGCGGTCTCGGCTCCACACTTGCGAGCGATCAGCGTGTCGGACTGCGCTGCCAACAGCCGTACATGAGCGTGAATGATCGTCGTCTGCAAAGGCCAACCACGGTCGAGACCCGCGATTAAGAACGGCACCACACGGTCCCACAGGTCGACAAAGCCGGTCACGTACTGCCGGGCAATCGAATCGCGATCAGCGGCCAATCGCATGGCGTCGAGCAACCCCGGAGGCGCAAGGGTCGATTGCACGTCGGCTTGATCGACTTTGCCGAGCCCACCTGGCTTTGCGCGACGAATCGCTTCGTAGACCAACTGCGAATCGCGCTCGTCGAGCGACTTGAGCACGTCCGCGACACCAGCTTGCAGCGGTTGATCGAGCGGCACACGCGCCAGCGGCCCAAACAGCAGCAGCATGCCGAGATTCGTGTTATGCCGCACGAAGCGTTGCGTCGCCTCGACCGCAGCGAGTACCAATTCGCCGACGCGCAGTTCCGCCGCTCGATCGAAGACCGGGCCAATCGCTTGAGCACTGAGCACGAAGTCCAGATAGGTCGCGTCCTCGAAATCGGCCCCGCGATGCACGTTGCCCGGCTTGGCGGCGGTGCACTCCCAGAGACATGCGAGCGTGGCACACTCGCCAATCGTCAGTCGGGTGGCATTTCCGGGCTCTGTCATGAGCGCCCCTCGACCAACGGATGACGGCGGAGAAAATCGTCGACAAGTTCCAGACACCGCTCCGGTTCGTCTTCGATCACGTAGTGCCCGGCCTGCGCCAATTCATGCACCTCGGCCCCCGGCCAAATCTGCCGAAAGCGTGCGAGAAACTTCGGCGTGAAGCACCAATCGCGCATGCCCCAGATCAACGTCTTGGGCAGAGCCGCCAATCTGCTCAAGCCCGACTCAATCTGCTGCAATCTTGCAAAGCTCGGGTGCGACTCGGCCAGCGGAATGTCGAGCACGAACCGATGCGTGGCGATGCGATGCTGCCAATTGTCGTACGGAGCAATCAGGCCAGCTTTGACCGCCGGGGGCAATCCGCCGGGACGATTGGTCGCCATCACGAGCGCGGCTCGCGCAAAAGCGTTAAGTCCCCGCACCGTCCATTCGCCGACCAGTGGCGTGCGACAGACGCGAATGCGCCACGGGCAACGCTCGCCGAGAAACGCACCGGTATTGAATAACACGATCCGCGCGAACCGCTCGGGCATATCGACCGCGGCACCGAGTCCGATCGCGCCACCCCAATCGTGCGCGAGCAGCGTGATACCGCGCAGATCGAGTGACTCGATCAACTGCTTGAGATTGTCGATGTGCTGATTCAAGCGATAGTCGTATCTCTCGGGCTTGTCGCTCAGTCCGCAGCCAATGTGATCGGGCACGACGACCCGCCGGCCATCGCGAAACCGGGTCACAAAGTTCCGCCAGTAAAACGACCAGGTCGGGTTGCCGTGCACCATCAGCAACGGCTCGCCGCGTCCCTCGTCGAGGTAGTGATAGCGCAGTCCGGCGAGTCGCAACTCGTGACTGGCAAAGGGGTACAGCGATTTCCAGTCGACGGAAGCCAAGCGATGGTTCGATGGGGCAAAGACAAGCGGGAGCAACGACCCGCGGGGGCAATTCCGGCCGCGGTGTGGGTTCGGAGGCAGATTTTCGCGGGAAATTGCCGACCCCACAAGGGCTGCGAGGTCGTTTTAATCGCTACATACCACCCAGCTTAACCCAGTTCTCACTTGGCGACCACGCTCAACGTATCATATGAATAAGCTGGAGAACTGTTTGCCCGAGTGATTTTCCGCGTGAGGCGTGTGGTGTCCGAATCGCATTTTCAGGCTGAGCACTTTATCAACCGCGAACTGAGTTGGCTCGAGTTCAATGCGCGCGTGCTCGAAGAGGCCGAGGACATCACCAATCCGCTGCTCGAACGGGTCAAGTTCCTCTCGATTTTCAGTTCGAACCTCGACGAGTTTTTCATGGTGCGCGTCTCGGGCTTGCGTGAGCAGGCGTTTGAAGACGGAGCGCCGCAGGATTACACGCCCGATGGTTTTCGCCCGCTGGTGCAGTTGCAGCGGATCGCCGCTCGCACTCAAGAGTTAGTCGCCGGGCAGTACCGCTGTTGGAACGATCAAATTCGTCCGGCACTCGCGGCTCAAGGTGTGCGATTGTTGAGTTACTCGGAACTGA
>JAEUIL010000897.1 GCA_016794255.1 Planctomycetaceae bacterium
CTTGATACCTATCGCCAACTCGAAACCGCGGATCGGCGATTGTACTTGCTGCTGAAAAAGCTTTTTTGGCGTCGCGAGACGACGCTCCCCTTCGACCTCCGCCACTTGGCCGTCAACGTGCTCGGTTTCTCGCCTAACCAAGAGGTATGGCGGTTGAAGGCCAGGACGCAGACCTGCATCGAGCGACTCGTGGATTGCGGCATCCTCGCCGTTCCCGCCGGCGGCTCGCTCCAGAGCGTGTTCCACAAACAGGCCAAGGGCCGCTACTCCGTCGTCTTCCAGCGCGGACCGCACTTCGATCGCGCAAGCAAGATCAAACACGTTGTCGATTCACCGCATTACGAACTCTTGGAAGCGATCGGCTTTGACCGACCGTCGATCGCCGGCATCCTGCGGAATTTCTCGGGCAAGCTCGTCAGCGAATGGGCCGACATTACGCTGGCGGCGCGGGAACGGCACGGCGAGACGTTCTTCAAGGTCGGTCCCCAGGCCTATTTTCTCGACAACGTTCGTCACGCGGCCGCAGGCAACCGAACGCCGCCCGATTGGTGGCGCGAGATGCGCAAGGTTGAGGAACGCAAACGCCGTCGCACGACGACGGCTGATCCGGAAGCGGCCCTTGATCGCTACTTGGAGGCCGAGGCCCGTGAAGCGTTCGCCCAGGTCAGCGAGCGGATCTTCTCCGACTTGAGCACGGGAGGGATGGACCCGACCGAAGCTCGCCATCGCGCCCGGTACATCGCCCGGCAGAACTTGAAGGCGCAATTCTATCGTGAGCACCCGGAATGCCGACCGGCGGAGCCGACCAGTGATTGGCCAGTCGAATCCGGAGGCGAATCAAAATGACCGCCCGTCTTTTCTCTTGAGGCGTACGCTTCGGCACCTGCCGCTCCGGCGGCAGGGCTTCGTCGTTCGCTTTTCTTAGAAGCGAGACTATTTGTTTACAAGAGTATTTGTAACCATCTTATTTGGCGGGTGCTGGCGCTTTATGGCGAACCGGCGATTGACCGTAGTTGGCTTGTTTCATTCGCCGATCGGATGATCTATGGAACGTCCAAAACCTCCGCGCGAGTCCACCACCGAGCGAAGAAAACCTCCTCGCAAGTCCACGTCTCCCTGCCGAAAAACCACCGCGTAAGTCCACCCCTTGTGCGCCGCAGTATTCATGGTGAACCGATGCTTAGATCATCCCCGCCGACGTCCGCACCGCCTTGCGGGCGGACGCGGGGGCTTCCGCAGAGCCGTCGGCGGCCAGGGCCGACCTTTCGACGGCTCACGGAAGCAACATAGCGCCGCTATCAGGAGGCCACCGCTCGGACGGCTGCGCCGCCGAGGCCACCCCCTGCGACACGCCGGCCGCGCGACACCGCTTGGACCTTTGGCGGCTTCGGGGGTGGCCTCGGCTGCCGGCCATCCTGCCGGCCGCCTCGCGGGGCCTCGCACTCTGCCGCCGTTGCGGTGGCGCGCGGAGCGCGTCGGACGTTACCGGGCTAGTCGCCCGGCGGGTCGCAGGGGCCGCGCTGCAACTCAGCGCTGTAAACTTCGTCGGTCGATGTTACTGAAACCGGGATTTCTAACGCTCCGGTTGTTGGGCGCGCATTTCCGCATCGATAGATTCTCAGCCGCGTGATTCTCGTCTGCGTTTTTCGTCAACTGTCAGGCAATCGCTCAATGTATCGACAATCACCGCGTCCCATATCCCCGGCCCATTCAGATCCAGCACTCGCTCGGTATCCGGTCGCGGTTGAGGATCCGCCTTCTCAACTTTCGCAAACAAGGTGGGGAGAGCTAGGTCCCGTACCGCGATTAGTTCCGACGCCAAGTCGGTGTCCTCTTCGGATCGATTGGACCACAGACAAACGCACGCCTTGCAGAGCTTCAATTCCGTGCTGAGACGCTCAATGTCCAACCATCCCCCGACGGTTTTCGTAACTCGACTTCGTTTGATGCGGAACTGCGCCCGCTCTAGCTCGCTGATGAGCACATCGGCCAACGCTGAATCCGCGTGGGCATACGCCACAAAAACGCGAGCAGAGAAGTCACCCTCGAAGGCGCAATCTGGACACACTTTCGGCAGTTCGAGCGATGGATATCGGTCCCACTCCTGACGATTTCCGCAAATCCGGCAGGCGACCTCCAAATCACCGGAAGGGCCACGACGACCAGTGGTACGATAGATCCTCTCTTGGTCGCAGACTCCCCAATGTCGCTTCAGGAACGGGTATAACTCCGCCAAACCGACCGCGGCCGGGCCATAGCGTTCCGTTAGGTCTTTCTGGTAGGCAAATCGGAGCGGTCCGGCCACGGACGTTGCCGCTTCGGCCGGTCGCATTTCGGCTTGCGGCTCGATAACGGCTGCCGTTTCAGAGGCAGCGCTCCACCGATCAAACGCGTCTGGCAGCGCGTTTGCGACGAAGTGGGCAAGTTTCTCTAGCCCGCCATCGGCATGAGCAAACACCTGCGATTGCCGAAGCGCACGAGGCAGACATCTCGGCTCACATCCTTCAACGTAGACGAAGACTCTGCCGTCCGGTTTGACGCCGCTGAGGATATCGTTGAAGAAGCCGTCCCACTCATACCGGACCCACTGCGTGTCAAGGTTCTCGGTCGAGGTCCCGACGGCGACCAAAATTCGTGAAGCATCGAGAGCCTTATCGATCGCCGCCTTGTAGGCGGAAACCCCAAGCTTCTCCAGCGAGACCGGGCTGAAGAACACCCGAAAACCTCGGCTGGATAGGCGGTCAAAGACCTCACGAGCAAGCACCGAATCCCGCGTCGGCTTGCCTGACCTATCTAGGTTTTTGAATGAGATGAATACGTCATACATCCGAAGAGCGTCCCTGATGCACCCAGCGACACGGATGACTAAGCGGCTGACAACGGTCGCTCATAATTGAAAACCTCAGTCACCGGTTCAGCAGGATTTCTTGATTCCATTATCCGCAGGATGGGCACATTTCGGGGATCACCTCGCCCTCGCAAAGATCAAACCACTCGTCATACCCACAGTTTTCGCATTTGACGTGCCAGTCTCTGCCATCCGCACCGCCAGAGAGCTTTTGGTACCACCGCCCGCCCTTGGCAGTCATGTGGTTCGCAGAAGCAGTTCGAAGT
>JAEUIL010000917.1 GCA_016794255.1 Planctomycetaceae bacterium
TCCCCATCACCCGGTATTCATTCTTCCCGCCTTTATCATTTTGTTCTCCATGATTTTGTCAATCTCCCCGTCCTTTCACCGACGAACTTGCGTCTCGCCGGTCGAGCCCCGATCATGATGTGATCGTTCATCGGTTCGAGTTGGCACATCGGGAGTCTCACGCATGCGCACGGCTATCGGTTTGATCGTGGGGTTGTTCGCCACGGTGGTTCAAGGTGCGCCGCTCGAGCCGATTGTCGGCATCGACGCGCAGCCATTGGCCGCTCAAGCCCAACGGGTCGCGCAAGCGCTCGAACTTCGCGGCGCGCCGCTAACTGGTGAACGGCGCGCGAAACTCGACGCGGCATTGAAAGCCGAGACGCCGCTGTCGCGCGTGACCGGCATCCAGTCGGCCCTCGACCCGCTTTGCTTGGCGGTCGTGAATATCAATCCCGAAAGTCGCGTAAAAGTCGAACCGGGCCCCGCCGCGCGGGAACTCTGGCAGCACGGCTGGCGTGTGTTTCTCGTCAAAGTTCATAACGAGGCCGG
Organism: Planctomycetaceae bacterium; assembly: GCA_016794255.1. Classification (GTDB taxonomy): domain Bacteria; phylum Planctomycetota; class Planctomycetia; order Pirellulales; family PNKZ01; genus JAEUIL01. The sequence goes on from JAEUIL010000917.1 coordinate 529, forward strand.
CGTCACCGCTCCGCTCCGAGTGAGCAGCCCCAATGCGTTGAACATGCTCAAGACGTCGACCGCGGCCGCGAAGCCTGCGGTGAGCATTCCGCCCGAGGTTTTTGAACAGCGGTGGCTTGAGCTGGCCATCTATGACGATCAGCCGTTAGGCAAAACGCTCTCCGGCTTCGACGTCGAATACCGGGTCGTCGAGTTGTACAGCCGCGATCTCGGCAAGCGGGAAGCGAAGCTCGAGTTCGACGTCGGTCAAGGGACGCAAGACCTCGGGTTCCGCAACGAGCTGAGCGTGCTGTTCACGGTGCAGCCTTCGGTCGAAGTGACGCTCGACATCATCGATCACGATGGCAAGCCGACCACCGGTCAGTTCGTGTTCACCGACGAGCAAGGCCGCGTCTATCCGGCCAAGGCGCGACGCGTGGCACCGGACCTGTACTTCCACGATCAAGTCTACCGCCATCATGGCGAGCACGTGCTGCTGCCGCCGGGCAAGTACAAGTCCGTGTACACACGCGGCCCGGAGTATCGTGTGCTCGAACGCGAGATCACCGTGCCCGTGGCGAAGACGCATCGCGAGTCGTTCCGGTTGCAACGGTGGATCAAGCTTGCCGACTTGGGTTGGTACTCAGGCGATCACCACGTGCACGCCGCGGGTTGCAAGCATTACGAATCGCCGAGCGAAGGGGTGCAGCCGGCCGACATGATGCGCCACATCTTGGGCGAAGATTTGAACGTCGGTTGCGTGCTGTCGTGGGGACCATGCTGGTACTATCAAAAGCAGTTTTTCGACGGCAAGATTCACAAGCTCTCGCTGCCGTCGTATTTGATGCGCTATGACGTCGAAGTCTCGGGCTTTCCCAGCTCGCATGCCGGCCATCTGTGTCTGCTGCGGCTCAAGGAGGACGACTATCCTGGCACGTCGACGATCGAGGAATGGCCCAGTTGGGACTTGCCGGTGCTCAAGTGGGGCAAGGAACAAGGGGGCGTGGTCGGGTTCTCGCACAGCGGCTGGGGATTGCAGGTGCCGGCAACCAAGCTGCCGACGCTCGACATGCCCAAGTTCGACGGCATCGGTGCGAACGAGTACGTCGTCGATACCGTGCATGGTGTGTGCGACTTTATTTCGACGGTCGACACGCCATCGATTTGGGAGCTGAACGTCTGGTATCACACGCTCAATTGCGGCATGACGACCCGCATCAGCGGCGAGACCGACTTTCCCTGCATCTATGGCGAACGCGTCGGCTTGGGTCGCTCGTATGTGAAACTCGATCCGCAAGCCGGGCTCGACTACGATCGTTGGGCCGACGGCATTCGCGATGGCCGGTGCTATGTGAGCGATGGGCTCGGACATCTGCTCGACTTCACGGTCAACGGTCTGGGTGTCGGCGAAGCGGGCAGCGCCGGGCGAAAGAGCGTGTTGGCGGCGAAGAGTGGCGAGCCGCTGAAGGTCAACGTGCGTGCCGCGGCATTGCTGGCCGAGAAGCCACGTGATGAGATCCGCTCGCAGCCGCTCGACAAAAAGCCGTACTGGCATGTCGAACGCGCTCGGGTCGGCAACTCACGCCAAGTGCCAGTCGAGTTGATCGTCAACGGTCACGCGGTCGAGCAGAAAATGATCGACGCCGACGGCGACCTGGATTCTGTATCGTTTGAATATCGGCTCAAGTTCTCGAGTTGGGTCGCGGTGCGGATCTTTCCGAGTGCCCACACCAACCCCGTGTTTGTCGAAGTCGACAACAAGCCCATTCGCGCGAGCAAATCGAGCGCCCAGTGGTGTCTCGAGGCAGTCGATATCTGCTGGCAACAAAAGCAGGCGAAGATTCGCGAGTCGGAACGTGCCGCAGCCGTCGCGGCGTATGACGTGGCCCGAGACGCGTATCGCAAAGTGCTCGCCGAGGCGAACGACGATTAGCTTGCTCGGCATGTCCGAGAGTATCCATCACGCTCCGCGTGATGGCGAAGGACGGGTTTGATGATCGTCGAGCGAGAACAATTTGTGCCGAGTCGGTTGCACCACACATCACGCGGAGCGTGATGGATACTCTTTTTTGCTCGATGGCTAGCGGCGATTAATATCCTTGCGGGGCGGCACTCGCGACCGAGGTGATCGGCGGCAGATTCAAGCGTCGTCGGCACTCGTCGAGCATGTCCTTCGTGCGGGTCGCCCCGCAACGAGTCACGCCCAACGCACGGACTGCCAGCAAGGCGTCGAGATCACGCACGCCACCGGCCGCTTTGACTTGCACCTGGGGCGCGGCATGTTCGCGCATGAGTTTCAAATCGTCGTGCGTCGCGCCGCTGGAACCGTAACCGGTCGACGTCTTGACCCAATCGGCGCCGAGATCGCTACAGATGCGGCAGAGTTCAATCTTCTGCGCCGTGGTGAGATAACAGTTCTCGAAGATCACCTTCACCTTGCGGCCCGCGGCGTGAGCGACCGAGATCACGGCGTCAATGTCGCGCCGCACGTAGTCCCATTGCAGACTGAGGACTTGGCTGATGTTGACGACCATGTCGAGTTCCATGCAGCCGTCGGCGATGGCTCGCTCGGCCTCGGCCCGTTTGATCGCGGTGGTGTGCCCGCCATGGGGAAAGCCGATCGTCGTGCTCGGCATGACCGTGCTGCCGCGGAGGATCTCGCTGCACCGGCTCAGGTAATACGGCAGGATGCACACGCTCGCCGCGTCGTAGGCCAAGGCCAACTGACAACCCGCCTCGAGGTCGGCGACCGTCAGCGACGGGTTGAGCAGCGAGTGATCGATCATCTTGGCGATATCGGAGTACGTATAATTCATGGTTGTTGGACGAAGCATCATACTTCGATCACAAAGTCAGGGAGACACCAAACGGTGGCTTAGCCACTGTATCGCCTGCGCTGAGGCGTTGCAAGAGGCTTGTTTTTCGCGACGTGAGAAATTTACACGCGCTCGAAGTGGTCGGCAAACTGCCGCCGCGCGTAGCGATCGGTCATCCCGGCCAGATAGTCGCCCACGGTCCGTTCGACACCGTCGATAGCTAACCGACTCCTAAAGCCGGCGGGCAACATGTCGGGATCCTGCACGTAGCCCTGAAACATGATCCGCAGTTGTTCTTGCGCCCGAGCCCGCACGCGGAGCACTTTCGGATGCCGATACACACGCTGATACAAGAAGCGTTCGAGCTCGACTTTCTGCTCGGCCAATTCGGCTCCCGGGGCGACAAGCCATGCCGCCGCTCGCACCGCCACGACACTGTCGGGCCGCAACTCGGCGAGCCGTTGCCAGGTGTGCTTGAGAATGTCGTTGACTTGCTGCACGAGCAACTCGTGCACAATCGCTTGCTTCAACTCGCGTTCCGAGAGCGCTTGATACAAACCACGCACCCGGGCCGCGGCCTCACGCCACAACGGGATCTCGGCCAAGTCGCCAAGCGTGAGCAGTTTCAACTCCAACGCATCGTCGGCGTCATGCGAGTCATACGCGATGCTATCGGCAGCGTCGACCACTTGCACTTCGAGCAGCGGACGTTGATCGTTCGATTGCTTGCGGACGCGATAGCCTTGGCCGTCAAGCATCTCGCGCGACAAGTTCAGGCCCGCGAACTCGGGATAGCGTTGTTCGAGCACCTCGACCAATCGCAGCGTATGGCCATTGTGCGAGAACCCGCCGCAGCTCGGCATGCATTCGTCGAGCACATCTTCGCCCGAGTGACCAAACGGCGGATGGCCGAGGTCGTGCATCATGGCGAGCGCCTCGACCAGGTCTTCGTTCAGTCGCAACGCTCGCGCCAAGGTCCGCGCCAGCGACGCGACTTCAATCGTGTGCGTGAGCCGCGTGCGGTGGTAATCGCCCATTTCGCCCGTGAAAACCTGCGTTTTGCCACTCAAGCGTCGGTAAGCCGCCGAGTGCACCACACGATCGCGATCGCGTTGGAACGGTCCGCGGTACGGATGCACCGGCTCGGGATAGACACGGCCTGCCGAATCGACACTGTGCATGGCATAGGGTGCCAGCAACAGCCGTTCGCGCTCCGCGATCGTCATCGACCATTCGTTCGTTGCCGTCACGTCATTCATGTTCCCGTTCCTAACTGGTCGGCGGCTGAAGCGGTTGGGTTCAGCGCTCGATGCATGATGTCGTACAACGCCTCAAGCGATTGCGAAATGATCCGAGTGCCAGCGATGGATGGCATGTAATTCACGTCGCCGTTCCAACGCGGAACAATGTGCCAGTGCAAGTGACCGGGCACGCCCGCACCGGCGACCGCACCGAGATTGACGCCAATGTTGAACCCATGCGCTTTCAGGTCGCGTTCCATCACCTGCACAAGCCGCGTGGTGAGTGACATGGTTTCGAAATGGACGACCGGTTCGTGTTCGTCGAGTCGGCCTGCATGGTTGTACGGGGCGACCAGCAAATGGCCGTTGTTATACGGATAGCGGTTGAGAACCACGAACACCCGCTCGCCGCGATAGACGATCAAATTTTCGCGATCGTTAGTTTGCACCACCGCCCGACACATGAAGCAGCCGGGATCGCCGCCGGGACGCAAGGTCAGTCGCGACGCCTCTTCAAGTTCGCGCACTCGATCGACCGGGCGGTTCTTGATGTACTCCATCCGCCAGGGTGCCCAGAGCTGTTCATGATTCAACGCGGTATCTCCCAGTTGCGGCGGCCACCGGCTCGGCCAAGTCGCGGGCTCACGGCCCGTTGTCGCTGCGGATTCTCTTCACGAAGTCTATTCAGGCCATCGAGTTACGACAAGGCCAGCCCACCGCGAGAACTGCTCGGGCTTGGCTCGGTCGGGTCGGATATAATCGAACACAGGACCCGCAATCGCTCGGCACATTTTATTCTAGGACACTCGTGAACTTTCGCGTCGATACGTCTGTGTTTCGCGGGCCGTTGGACCTGCTGCTCTATCTCGTGCGGAAGCACGAGGTCGACGTGCTCGACATTCCCATCGGCATGATCGCCGATCAGTTCCTGACCTACGTCTCGGTCCTGGAGCAGATCGACGTCAACGCGGTAGGCGATTTTCTGGAGATGGCCAGCACGCTGCTCGAGATCAAGTCACGTCAGGTGTTGCCGCACGAGGACGAAGTCGAAGAAGCGTTCGAGGACCCGCGCAAGGATTTGGTCAAGCAGCTGCTTGAGTACCGCAAGTTCAAAGAGGCGGCCAGCATGCTCGACGAACGGAGTCGGGCCTGGCAAGAACGTTTCCCGCGGCTGTCGAACGACGCTCCGGAGCAGAAGCACGATCTGGCCGACGAGCCGATTCGCGAAATCGAGCTTTGGGACTTGGTCAGCGCCTTTGGTCGAATCATGCGTGACCGACAACGGGCCGTCGGCACCAGCATTGTCTACGACGACACGCCGATCCACGTCTTCATGGAACGCATTCAAGAAGTGATGCATCGCGAAGGTCGCGTCGCGCTTGGCGATCTGTTCCGCGACAAGATGCATCGCTCGACGCTCGTCGGCATGTTCCTCGCCGTGCTCGAACTCGTGCGTCACCACTCGGTCAATGCCGAGCAGTCGACGCTGTTCGGGGAGATCTATTTGAACGTCGACGCGACTGAGATTGCGAAGTCAGCGGACGCAGATGAACGCAGATAGACGCAAATGGGTCGCAGATGTTTTTCGACATGCGTGTCGGTTGCCAAGTGCGACCGGATTCCAAATTCTTGATAAAACGCTTAGCGCTGACCGGTAGATGATTTCAATCAAATAGTCATCTGCATCCCATCTGCGTCTATCTGCGTTCATCCGCGTCCCCTTACCTCACCATCTCAATCCTTTCTCACCGCTTCCGCGTACAGCATCTCTCCCGTCAAGCCATCGTGATACTTCACGATCACCTGTGGTTTCGGGTACGCGATCCAGCGGTCTTGTCCCGGCACGATCGGGTTGTTGAACACGTTGTTGACCTGCACGACGGCATAGACCGGCTGGCCACGCAACTCACGGGGCGTGTCGTCGAGATAGAACGTCGACCAACGAATGTCGCACGCTCGGCCACGGGATGTGAACGGCCCGTTCGGCGGTCGTCGGCCTTCGCTTCCCAGCGGATGATTGCGTGAGTTGTGCGGACCACAGCAGAACTCCCAAATCTTGGGCGTCACGCGAATCGCGAAGCTGTTGTGCAAGTCGCCGGTAAAGACCAGCACGGGCTTGTCGAGCTTCTCCCAAGCCGCGATCAACTGCTCGCGTTCGTCGACAAACGCGGTCCAGGCGTCGTCTTTGTCCACGGCGTGAGCCGACATCCCGCCTGCGCCGTCGTGCGGAATCATGAAGTTCACGCTCGAAACCATGGCCAAGAAATCGGCGTCGCTCGCCGCCATCTCGCGGAGCAGCCATTCGCGCTGTTCCTTGCCGAGCATCGACACGCCGGGCTTGGCCGGATCGCGACTATCGTGGCGATCGCGATGCGTGCGCGTATCGATGAAGAACAGGTCCAGGTTGCCGACCCGTTGGCGGTAATAGGACCGGCGACCGATCGAGTACATCGACTCGGAATCGATCTTCGGTTTCGGCTCGATACGCAGCTCGGTCGGGCTCAACACCTTGACGATCCGATAGACGCCCGCGTTCGGGTCGCCCCCCTTCTCGTCGAGTTTGACATCGTTGACACCCGCGTCGGGCGTCCCCCAATGCACGTGCAGCGTCGCGGCCTCGTCGAGCTTCAACTCGCTAAAGTCCGCCTCAAGATCGGTGAGCACGTCGGAGTCGGCGGCCAATTTCGCCTGCCCGAAGTGGATACCCTGTTTGAACGCGACGGGGTTGGCCCAACCGAGATAGTCGTACCAAGCCTGCAGCGCAATATCGCGAAACACGGTGCGTCGATCGCGATAACCGACCTGCCCACAGGCGACGACATCGTTGAGAATCTCGTGATCGTCAAAGGTGAAGAACGAGGGAATCTCACGATGCCACGCCGCCAAATTCGTGCCGTGCTCGTGATAGAGCCGATAGTTATTCCACACGCCGGTAATGGTCGGGGCGAACCGGGCGATCGGCGGCAGATCGGTCTCTGACATGCCCAACAGCTTCCGCCACTGCGACACGGTAAAGTCGCGTCCCTCTTCGTAGAGCCAATCGCCGTTCATCACGTGGAAGTAAATCTTGTCGCGTAGCTGCGGCAACATCACGCCATACGCGGGAAGTTTCGCTCCGAGACCCTCGGGCCCCTGGTTGGCACATGAGCCGATTTGGAAACTGAAGTTGAACAAGCCTTGTGGATTGTGCTCGGGCTGCTTGAGCTCCGCGGGATCGGGCAGCGTGCGAAACGAGCCGCCCCACGGACCATCGACATCGGCCGCGTTGGCCGTTCCCAGCCGATAGTGGTAACGCGTGTTGGCTTTGAGATTAGTCAGCGTCACCGCGCCCGTGCAGTCACGGTCGTCGTACACGTTCACTGGTGACGACGTCTGATTGAGCTGTGCGGGATCTTCGCCATAGCGAACCAGGAACCAGCCGGGTATCGAGAGCCGGGCCCAGACTTTCACTTCATGAGCGCCGAGCTGCCCAAGCATGGGCCCATGGGTGATGCGAATTTCTTGCGCCGTGACCATCCTCAGCGACGCGGTATGTGACGCGACGAGACAAGTGAGTACGAGGCAGAGATGAATCGAGCGGCGCAACATCGGCGAGTTCCTGATGGCGAGGGCAATCGAATTGCAGTCGTGATCACGTGGCGTGACGTGTGCCATGTCCACGTCTTCGTGGACATGCGTTTTCACCGGGAAACATGCCCACGCGGCGTGGGCATGGCACACCGGTTGGTTCAGTGACGCCACAATATGAGTCGCCGCACATCATCACCTCTTGGTCACGTCGCCGCCAGCCGGTGACCAAAGAATTGGAAGGTAGCCGAACTCGCCAGAGTTCGGGCCGTGGCCGTGATGAGGGTCTCCCGAATTCTGGCGAATTCGGCTACGAGCAAAGTCGCTGCAATCACGTGGCAGCCGGTGGTGCCGATTTTGCCGCGAGTAACGACCCTGGCCGGTTTTTCGCGGCGTAGTGGTTTGACTTCGTGTTCGGGCGACATAGACCTCAAATGAAGCATTGTCTACGTACTCCTTCGATTTGAGTCGCGATCCATGTCACCAGAACTCACCTCCGGCAGCCTTGGCGTGGGCGGCGGAATGCTGATCGGCGCCGGTTTAGGCTTTGTCGTGGCTTGGCTGTGGCGTGGAGCTACGGTTGCCGCGCGGCCTTGGGACCTGGTCGAACGACGGGCCGTGGGGATGGTCCGCAATCTGTTCGACGTCACCCAGGGCGTGGTCGCACGATTGCGGGGCTTGAGTGAACGACTGAACGCGAACGGGGCCGAACTACGTCGCAACGGGAACAACGACTCGGCGGCGCTCGGCTATCTGAGCGAAGAAACTCGGGCCGTGTCGCAGTACCTGGAACAGACCTGCGCTCAGCTCGAGCTGCACATCGAATCGCTGCAATCTCAGGCTCGGCTGTTGCAAGCCGACGTGGGCACGGGCTTTCCCAATCGCGACGCCTTCGTCGCCCTGCTCAAGCAACGGCTCACCACGCCCGCCAGTGAGACGCATGCCACGAGCATCGCGACGCTCGAGATCGACGGCCTCGGCCAGATCGTCGCTCAATACGGTCGCAAAACCGCCGAGCGCGTTGCCAATCAGGTAGCCGAGACACTCGTCGAAACCTTGCGGGCCAAAGATGTCTTGGCACGCATCGATCAGCATCAGTTCGCCATGCTGCTGCCCGACACGCGGTTGATCGACGCTCAGCTCGCCGTCGAACGTCTCCGTCGGGCCATCACCACACGGGTCACGCAACTCGAAAAACGCGCGATCGCGCCGACCGTCAGTCTCGGATTGACCGCCGCATTGCCGACCGATGATGCCCAATCTCTGCTCGCACGATCGCAACAAGCTGTCGAGGCCGCGCGGGTCGCTGGCGGTAACGGCGTGCAAGTTCACGACGGCGGGCGTTGCCAGCCGCTCGACGAGACAATGCTCGCCCCGTCCCGGCCGCAGTCGTATGATTTGCGCGCGATGCCTCAGCCCGACATGCTTGCCCCGCAATTGGCGGCGATCGGCGTCGACCCCGCGACCGGGCTGCCCAACCGTCAGACGTTGCTCGATACCCTGCGCGAGAATTTTGCCCTCTGCGCTCGCGACAACGGCACGCTGAGTTTCATGCTCGTCGCGATTGCCGAGTTGCCCGTGGTGCATCGCCAACATGGTGCTCGCACCGGAGATGCTTTACTGCGGGTGATCACGCAGTTGATTCGCTCGACCACTCGGGCGAGTTTCGATCACCTGGGCCTGTACGAGCACGACACGATTGGCGTGCTGCTGCTCGACGCCTCGCTGCAAGATGCCTTGAACGGGGCTGAGCGTTTGCATCGCGCCTTGGCCAACTGCCGGTTGCGCGACGAGGGGCGTGATCTGACGTTGAGCGCCACGATCGGCGTGGCCCAGCTTCCCGTCGGTGGCGACTCGCTCGCCTTGATGGACGCTGCCGGTCGAGCATTGGAAGCTGCCCGACGTGCCGAAGGGGCGATTGGGTTTGTGGACTCGAACGGCGTGCAAATCCGCGGCGGCGTGACGGCCAGCGTGTAGTCATTCGATTCGCGACGTCTTCTCTTCCGTAGGACGGGTCTCCCGGCCCGTCCAAGAAGTTGGATCGACATAGCGTAGTCGAACGCAGTGCACGGACGGGACTGGAGACCCGTCCTACGGAAGAGATCACAGCCTGACGACAACACCGCGGCGGTGCTCTATATTGTCGGCGTTCTTCACGCCCTCAACCGCCTCGTGAATCGCACGCCGCTGTGGATCGCTCTTCGCTCCCCACCGAACCGAACTCCGCTCCGGGCATGATCCGTGGCCTGGGGACGCTCGAGGCGACGGCGCTCAATATCGCCAACATGGTGGGCATCGGGCCGTTCATCACGATTCCCGCGTTTCTCAGCGCGATGGGCGGGCCCCATGCTCTGGTCGCGTGGCTGATTGCGGCGGTGCTCGTGATCTGCGACGGGCTCGTGTGGAGCGAACTCGGCGCGGCACTGCCCGGCAGCGGCGGCTCGTATCACTTCTTGCGACAGATCTATGGCCGTTATCGTTGGGGACGCTTGTTGCCGTTCTTGTTCATCTGGCAATTCTTGATCAGCGGCACGCTCGAGATGGCGTCGGGCTACATCGGCGCTGCCGACTATGCAGGTTACTTGTGGCCGACGCTCGCAACTCCGCTCTGGGCTGACGCTCCGGTGACAGGCAAGAATCTGCTCGCGGCCGGTGCGGCGATCGTGATCACGCTGCTGTTGTTTCGCAACATCACGTCGCTCGGCAGTCTGGGATTGATCCTGACCACCGGGACGATCATCACCGTCGCGATCGTGATTGTCGCGGGACTGTTGAACTTCGACCGACGGTTGCTCACGTTTCCCGATGCTCCACCGTTGGGTTCGTCGTGGTCGACGGGACTTGGCGGCGCGATGATCATCGCGATCTACGACTACTTGGGGTACTACAACGTCTGCCATCTCGGCGATGAGGTGCGTGAACCGGCGAAGACGATTCCTCGAGCCGTAATGATCTCGGTCGTGGCGATCGCGGCGATCTACTTGACCATGAACATCTCAATCATCGGCGTGGTGCCGTGGCGCGAGGCGATGACCTCGACCAACATTGCGGCCACGTTCATCGAGCGGCTCTACGGCAGCGGTTGGGCGCAGGCGTTCACGTGGCTCATTCTGTGGACGTCGATCGCGTGCATGTTTGCGATCACGCTGGGCTATTCGCGGATTCCGTTTGCAGCCGCGCGGAACGGCGACTTCTTTCCGCTCTTCGGTCGCGTGCATCCCACCGAGCGGTATCCGTTCGTGTCGCTCGCCGTGCTCGGCGCTCTGACGGCGGTGTTCTGTTTCTTCCCGTTGCAGGCTGTGATTAACGCGGCGGTCGTGGTGCGCATTCTGACGCAGTTCATCGCCCAAATCGCCGGTCTGCATCTATTGCGAACGACGCGGCCCGACGTGACGCTGCCGTTTCGCATGTGGTTTTATCCGCTGCCGAGCCTCGTCGCCGTGGCGGGCTGGTTTTTCGTGTTGGGCGCGGATCTCAGCAACTTGGCGATTGGCGTCGGTGTGGCGATCGTGGGGGCGGTGGTGTTCTTCGTTTGGGACCGGATGCGAAAGGAAGCGACGTGATGAAACGACTGGTGATGGGCGTGATCGGGCTCGGGTGGTTTGGCGAAAAGCATGTCGAGGTGCTGTCGTCGCTGCCGAATGTTGAGCTGCGCGCAATCAGCACGCGCACCGACAAACGTCGCCGCGAGATCAAGCGTCGGTTGCAGATCGCGGCCGATTACCGTGATTATCACGAGCTGCTCGCCGATCCGGCGATCGAGGCGGTGACGATCGTCACGCACGTCGACGATCACGAGCAACCGGTGATCGACGCTCTCCGCGCGGGCAAGCATGTGTTGGTCGAGAAACCCATGGCGCGGACGGCAGCGGCGTGCGATCGCATGTTGATCGCGGCGAACAAGACCGACCGCGTGCTGATGATCGGTCACATCTGTCGCTTTAATCCGAAGTACGCGGTTGCCCGGGAGCGGATTCTGGCGGGAGAAATTGGCGAAATTGTCTCCATGTACGCCCGGCGAAACATTCCCGCCGTGCGCAGCGATTCGATTCTGGACAAAATCGGACCGTTGCTCGGTGATGGCATTCACGACACCGATCTGATGCTGTGGATGTCCGGGGCCAAGGTCGAAACAGCGTACGCGCTCACGCATCGCAAACGGAAGCGCAAGTACCCCGATCTCGGTTGGGCGATGTATCGTTTCGACACCGGCGCGATCGGCGTGATTGAGAACGTGTGGTTTCTGCCCGAGGGAACCCCGTTTCGGATTCACGAGCAGTTCGAGATCATCGGCACCAAGGGGGCGATTTACATTCATGGTGCCGACATGAACGTGGTGGTGCAGAGCGGGCAAACCGTCGATTGCCCCGACACGCTGTACTGGCCGCAGATGCACGGCGAGATCGTCGGCGCGTTGCGGACCGAGCTGACCCATTTCGTGAGTTGCGCCCTGGCCGGAAAGCAGTCGCCGGTAGTCACCCCGCGCGAAGCCCGAGACGCCGTGGCGGTACTCGCCGCCGCGGAACAGTCGGCCGAGAGTGGCAAGATTGTCCGGTTACGGTGAATTGTAGGTGTCGGCGGAGTCGAGAGTTGTGTCGTAGCCGAACTCGCCAGAGTTCGGGGGTGTCTGTGTCAAAAGCCCCCCGAACTCTGGCGAGTTCGGCTACAAAAGGCCACTTTGCGATGGCAAGGTGTCGGCGAACGGAATCTTGCACCGACCCCCGATTTGCGGTAGGCTGACCTTTACGAAAGTCGGGTGCCCCCCACGGTCGAAAAGACCCGTAGGCGTGGCCCCCGGCTGTCGCCTCCCGCCTTGATTTAACTCCTGCCTGAATATCGAGTTCCTGCCATGTCGAACTCCCCGCGTTGTCCTGGTCCGGTGTCGCGTCGCACGTTCATGCAGTTGGGCGCGCTCGGTGCTAGCTCGTTGACCATGTCCGACTTGCTGCGGGCTCGCGCCGAAGGCAAGACCGTCGGCTCGAAGAACGACACCTCGGTGATCTTCGTCTGGTTGCCGGGCGGCTTGTCGCACATGGAGTCGTACGACATGAAGCCGGACGCACCGGCCGAGTATCGCGGCGAGTTCCGCCCGATGCCGACCAAGGTGCCGGGCATGCAAGTCTGTGAACTGTTCCCGGGTCACGCGCGGATTGCCGACAAGTTCAACGTCATCCGCTCGGTCACGCACAACTTTGCCGATCACGGCGGCGGTCACAAGCGGTTCATGATGGCCCGTGATCCGCGTGAGCCGGCGGGCTTTGTGAACGACTTCCCCGCCCAGCCGTCGATGATCTCGAAGCTCCGCGGCAAGACGGCGAGCGGCCTGCCGAATTATGTCTGCGGCGTCGATGCGGGCCGACAGGGGATTGATACTTTTTCGTTCGGCAGCTCGTTCTTGGGAACGTCGACCCATCCGTTCATTGTGGCGGGCGATCCTTCGGATCCCGCGTTC
>JAEUIL010000389.1 GCA_016794255.1 Planctomycetaceae bacterium
TGCTTTTTAGACATGCTTTATTTGTGCCGCGGTTATCACTTGTCAATCAAGCACGATCTGGTCGCAGGCAAATGAGCCATCACTCGCGTGGCGTCTTCCACCATGCTAGCACGAACAAGATGCCCAGCAGGCCGTCGAGCGATGCGGCTCCCATGATCACCCCGGGAATGCGTTGCTGCGCAAACAACACCAACGCCGCGCCGAGAAACGTGAACTTCTCCAGCCACGTGGCGATCATCAGCGGCCGATAGCGGATCGGATCCTGACCGATGATCAGAAATGCGACTTGCCACGCGAGCCCTACCCCAACAAAGCCGTAATAGAACTCGGGATGCGTGATCGCCGGGGGATAGTCGATGCCGAATTGATCGAAGATGAAATACTGCGGCAACAGCACGAGCAGGCCGTAGATCCCCGCGAGACGATAGACCCATTGTGCGAAGCGCATCGTGCAGTTTCACTCCATCGACCGTTTCAGTTACCGACCGAAGCAGTACAACGCGGCTTCGGTCCGCACGTAGATCTTGCCTTCGGCGATGACGGGCGTGGCGACGGTTCGCTCGGCCAAGTCATGCGACGAGAGAATGCTCCAGTCGCCGCCCGCTTGCACCACGCTGATCACGCCGCGCTCGCTGATCACATAAAGCTTGCCATCGCCCGCAACCGGCGAGGCGTAGTAGTTGCCCGTGCCGCGGGCGCGAGCTTGTTTGAGCGGCTTGCCCGTGGCGGGATCGAGCGACGTGAGAATGCCGCCATCTTTGACCATGTACAGCACGTCGCGATAGAAGACCGGACTCGCGACGTAAGGCACGCCTTTGTCAAAGGTCCACAGCACCTCGGGCGGTTCGAGTTGGTCAATCGCGCGTGGTCGCACGGCCATCACTGAGTTGCGAGCCAGCTCAAACACCTTGGCGTACTTTTGCCACTCGTATTGATCGAGCGACTTGTTCTGATCGAGATCGATGCGGAAGAACCGATCGAGCACGTCCTTGTTGTCGGTCTCTTCGCGTGTCAGTTTCTTGTCGCCATCTTTGTCCCACAGGCGTAGCGCCGTATCCCACGGCTCCATGCCAATCCGGGCATCGGTGTCGCCGCCCGGTGTCCAGCAGGCGATGTACATCACACCGCCGTTCACGGCCGGCGTGGTGTTCACAATGCGGGCCAAGCCGCTGAGCTTCCATTGCAGCTTGCCCGTTTCGAGTTCATAAGCGGCCAGTTGTAGCGCACCCGGCACGATCAGCAACTTGCGACCGGCCGATTCCCAGACGATCGGCGTGGCGTAACTGCGGGTAAAATCTTCGCGGGGTGTTTGCCAGAGCGTCTTGCCCGTGGCGGCGTCGACGCACAGTAGGAAACTGTCTTTGTCGTGATCCTCGCACAGCACAATTTTGCCATCGACCACGATCGGCGAACTGCCCGAGCCGAACTCGTCCTGGAACGGGCCGAGCGGCTTGGTCCAGACGACCTTGCCATTCAGGTCATAAGCGATGAGCCCGTAGCTGCCGAACATCGCATAGACTCGCGTGCCGTCGCAGGCCACGGTGCTTGCCGCAGGGGAACCGGTTGGGTGAAACTCTTCGAGCCGCGTGGCCGGGCAGGGTTGCGACCAGCGGAGTTTGCCCGAGGCGCGATCGAGCGCCACGGTATGAAGCCGCTTTTGTTCGTCAAAGGTCGTCACATAGATCGCATCACCAGCGACACACGGGCTCGAGTGTCCCGGCGCGAGCGTTGTTCGCCACAGCAGCGTCTGCTTCGCCGACAGATCGTCGGGTAACGATCGTTCATCGCGGTCGGCAAGTCCCCGATCGCCGCGGAAGTACGTGTTCGTTTCCGCCTGGGCGAGTGCGGCGGAGGAAAGAACGATAGCTAAAGTCAGCCGACGCAGGACCAGTGACATCGCAAAAGCACCACGGGATGAAAGCCGCTCGAAATGAGAGACTGACATCATAGATGACCCATTCCGCCGATGCCAGCGAACCGAGCAGCAAGTCGCGAGACCATTTGGGAGAAGTGTGCCATGTCCACGTCTTCGTG
>JAEUIL010000051.1 GCA_016794255.1 Planctomycetaceae bacterium
AGATCGCCGCCCAGTTGGGTGGCAAAGTAACCTGCACGCTCGGCGAAGTGAAACAACGAGCCGACTTTATTATCTACTGGGGCGGAAACCCGGCCGAGTGCCATCCGCGCCATTTCACCAAGTACACCATCATGCAGAAGAGCAAGTTTCTGCCCCGCGGTCGCAAAGATCGCACGATGGTGCTCGTCGACATTCGCGAGACCAAGAGTGCCAAAGCGGCCGACATTTTCTTGCAAGTCCGCCCCGGCAAAGATTTCGAGCTGATCACGATTCTCCGCGCCATGATCAAAGGCGTGCGGGTCGACGACGCGTTGATCGCCGAGACCGGAATGACGCGCGACGTGCTCGAAGATTTGGTCGGCCGGATGAAGTCGTGCAAGTTTGGTTGCATGTTCTTCGGCATGGGCCTGTCGATGACGCGTGGCAAGCACATGAACAGCGCCGCGTTGCTGACGCTGGCCGCCGAGATGAACGCCTTTACGAAGTTCGTCGCCATGCCGATGCGGGGTCACGGCAATGTCACGGGCGCGGACGTCATCATGCGGTGGCAGACCGGTTATCCGTTCGGCATTTCGTTCAACCGCGGCTATCCACGCTACAACCCGGGCGAGTTCTCGACGGTCGACGTGCTCGTGCGCGGCGATTGCGACGCGGTGTTTGTCATTGGCGCTGACCCCGGCGCGACGATGCCGCAACCGGCGATCGAGCACCTGAAGCGCGTGCCGACCATCGTGCTTGATCCGCACGTGACCCATACCAGCAAGCTCGCGGCGGTACACATCACCACCGCGCCGCAGGGTATTGCCGCACCCGGGACCGCGTATCGCATGGACGAGTTGCCCTTGCCGCTCAAGCCCGCGCTCAAGTCGCCATACCCGACGGACGAATACGTCGTGCGTCGCATCAACGAAGCAATCGCTCGCAAGCCGTTCTGGTTGCCAGAGGGGAAAGAGCATCGCCCGTTGACGACGTCGGTGTTAGGGTGAGAGGTGTGTGAGGGAAGCTAACCACAGAGACACAGAGGGCACAGAGAGGAAGAGGATGGAAGATGAAGGATAAAGAGGGACGACTTATATCAAGCATCAAGAACCAAGAACATCGAACTCATTAACTTCCCGCATTTCTCTCTGTGCCCTCTGTGTCTCTGTGGTTAGCTTCCCTCCCCGCATTTGATTCGCCATGCTTCGCATCACCGGTGGCAAAGTTTACGATCCCGCCAATGGCATCGATGGCCAGGTAAAAGACCTGTGCATCGATGACCACGGCCGGTTCGTCGAGTCGGTCGACGGCGGCCGCACGATCGACGCCACGGGCATGATCGTGTTTCCCGGCGGGGTCGACGTTCATACGCACGTCGCTGGCGGTGCGATCAACTTTGCCCGCGCGATGACGCCCGAGGATCATCGCCGCACGCAGGCCTTCATTCGCACCAAGTCACGACGCTCGGGCTTGGGGGGCATGGCGCCGACGACGTTTGCCACCGGCTATCTGTACGCCGGTATGGGTTGGACCACGGTCAACGAAGCGGCCGTGCCGGTTCTCTCGGCGCGCCACACGCACGAAGAGCTCGCCGACGTGCCGATCGTCGACAAAGCGTCGCTCACGCTAATGGCGAACAACGAACTGCTGCTCGATCAACTCGAGCAAGGCGAGTACGAACGGGCCAAGCAAGTCGTGGCTTGGTATCTGTGGGCAGCCAAGAGCTACGGCATCAAGGCGGTCAGTCCCGGCGGCGTCGCGGCGTGGAAATGGGGCAAAGACGCGAAACAACTCACGTCGACGATCGAGGGTTACCGCAACGTCACCCCGGGCGTGATTGTCGAAAAGCTCGCACAAATCTGCGACGAACTCGGCCTGCCCCATCCGATGCACCTGCACTGCAACAGTCTGGGCGTGCCGGGCAACATCGACGTGACGCTCGAAACCCTCAAGCGGCTCGAAGGCCATCGCGCTCATATCGCCCATTCGCAGTACCATGCCTACGGTGGCGACGATTGGGACACGATGTGTTCGCGCACCGCCGACTTGGCCGAGTACTTCAACACACACCCGGGCGTTACGACCGACGCGGGAGCGGTGCTCTTCGGCGATACCGTGACGATCACCGCCGACGGCCCGTGGCAGCATTTGCTCTACAAACTCACCGGACGCAAATGGGGCAACATCGATGTCGAGAACGAGACCGGCTGCGGCATCGTGCCGTACACGTATCGTCCGAGCAACTTGGTGAACGCCGTGCAATGGGCCGCGGGGCTCGAGTTGTTGCTGCTCATCAAAAGCCCGTGGCAGGTGTTGCTGTCGACCGATCATCCCAACGGCGGCTGTTTCTGGCGCTATCCCGAGATCATTCAGATGCTCATGTGCGCCGACTTCCGCAAAGAACAGATGGCCAAGCTGCCCGACCGGATCAAGGGCAAGATCACGCTTCCCGAGATCGATCGCGAATACACGCTGTACGAGATCGCCACGGCCATGTCCGCCGGACCGGCCCGAGCGCTAGGGCTGACGCACAAAGGCAATCTCGGCGTGGGTTGCGATGCCGATCTGGTGATTTACGAAGAGGATCACGACGTGCGGCGGATGTTTAGCCACCCGCGCTACGTGATCAAGTCGGGCGAGGTCGTCATCGAGGACGGTGACATTCGCGAGGCGCCGCAAGGGCGCGAGTTCCTGATCAAGCCCCCGTGCGATCCCGGCATCGACGACTTCATGCGGCCGTTGTTCGAGGATTGCTACACGATGTCGTTCGACAATTACCCGGTGAACATCGAGCGGATCGAGCATCATGAGATGCGGCCGTGCGTCGATGTGGCTGGCAGCGAATAGTATCTCACCTATGCCGATCACCCTGCGTCTGAAACAACCGCCGACCGTTCCGCTCGAGGCCGAGGTCTTGACACCCGACGTGCTGGCGAACTTATCGCACGCCGAGATCGCGGCGCTCACGGTCTATCACGGCAAGCGACAAGTGCCACTGAGCGAGTTCTTCGAGATCGAAGGGGAACGAAGCGCCGATCTCGTGTTGCACGGCGATCTCAACAAGGTGCGTTGGGTCGGTCGCGCGATGAAGCAAGGGAGCATCACCGTGCATGGCGCGGTCGGCATGCACCTGGGCGCGCACATGACCGGCGGTCGGATCGAGGTCTTCGGTGCGGCGGGCGATTGGATCGGCGCCGAGATGAAGAACGGCTACATCCACGTGCATGGCAACGCGGGCGGTCAAGTTGGTGCGGCGTATCGCGGCTCGTTACAGGGCATGCGCGGTGGCACGATCCTCGTCGACGGCGCGGCCGGCTTGGAAGTTGGCATGCGAATGCGACGCGGGCTGATCGTGCTCGGCGGCCCGGCCAAGGATTTCACTGGGCTACAAATGAAAGGTGGCACGATCATTCTCCGCGGCGGGGCCGAGATTCGCACGGGAGCTTGGATGGTGCGCGGCACGATCATCTCGCTCAAGCCGCTACAGATGATGCCAACCTTTACGCTCTCGGCCGACACGAACCCCACGGTTATCAATCTCATCGCCAAGCACGTGCAGCCGCTGGGCATTGATTTGCCGTACTCATCCACGGCCGGCACCTATCAGCAGTACACCGGCGATCGCTCGGTCTCGCATCGCGGCGAGATCTTTGTCTGGCAAGGGAAGTAGCGGGCGGAGGGCGGTAGGCGGCGAAGAGTAGGCGGTAGGCGGCGAAGAGTAGGCAGAGGGCAGTAGACAGTGAAGAGCGGAGATTGCCGCCTGCGCAGCTTTCAGCTTTCTGCTCTCAGCTTTTGCAGCGCTTCCTGCTCTCAGCTTTCTCCCCTACACTCTGCCTACTGCCCTCTGCCTACCGCCCTCCGCCTACTCTCCCACCCCCGCCATGATCTACCTCGACTACAACGCCACGACTCCCCTGGCCGACGAAGTGGTTGCGGCGATGGAGCCGTACTTGCGGCAGGCCTTTGGCAACGCGTCGAGTTTGCATTGGGCCGGACGACCGGCTCGCGCGGCGATCGATACGGCCCGGGAGCAAGTGGCAGCCCTGTTGGGTTGCCAGCCGAGCGAAGTCGTGTTCACGTCCGGTGGCACCGAAGCGAACAACTACGCGCTCAAGGGCCTCTTCTTTGCCCGGCTGGCGAAACAACTGCCGACGCATATCATCACCAGTCAGATTGAGCATCCGGCGATTCTCGAACCGTGCCGGTTTCTTGAGTCGCTCGGTGCCGAAGTGACCCGCTTGCCTGTCGATCGGTTCGGGCTCGTCGATCCCGCCGCGGTGCGCGCCGCCCTGCGACCGCACACCGCGCTGGTCTCGATCATGCAAGCCAACAACGAAGTCGGCACGATCCAGCCGCTCGCCGAGATCGCCGCCATCGCGCACGAGCACGGGGCGCTCGTGCATACCGACGCCGCCCAGAGCGTGGGCAAAATCTCGACCCGCGTGGCCGAGTTGGGCGTCGATCTGCTCACGATCGCGGGACACAAGCTGTATGCTCCGAAAGGTGTCGGCGCGATATACGTGCGTGCTGGCATCACGCTCGCGCCGTTCCTGCACGGAGCCGGTCACGAGCAGGGCCGACGAGCTGGTACGGAAAACATTCTCGAAATCGTCGGTCTCGGCGCAGCCTGCGAGTTGGCTCAGTCGTGGCTCGATCGGCCCGAGTTGCGAGAACTACGCGACTACTTCTGGAACGCGTTACAAACCGCGCTCGGCGAGCGGGTCTCGCTCAACGGTCATCCCCAGCGGCGTTTGCCCAACACGCTCAACTGCAACTTTCACGGACAGATTGGCTCCGAGTTGCTCGCCAAGTTGCCGCAACTCGCCGCCTCGACCGGTTCGGCCTGTCACGCCGGCAGCCATCACCTCAGTCCGGTTCTCGCCGCGATGGGCGTCTCACCCACGATCGGGCTCGGCGCCATTCGCTTTAGTCTCGGCCGACACACGACACGCGACGTAATCGATCAGACGTTGGAAATGTTGGCCGCCTGCGTTCGCTAACGCTTGGTTTTCTTGCGAAGGGATCGTTCAAACCGAGTTCGCTTGCCGTGCGAGTAGCGCAGGGTTAGGCTTGAATCTCTACCGCGGGAGAAATGCATGCTCCGATTACTCGGCTCGTCGAAACGACTGTGCGACGGTGTCTCACGACGCGATCTGTTGCAGATCGGCGGTCTCGGCGCGCTCGGTCTGAATCTCGATCAGTCGCTGGCGCTTCAAGCCGCTGCGGGACAGTCGTCTTCGACCGGATCGTTCGGCAAGGCCAAGGCGTGTATCCTGCTGTACTTGTTCGGCGCGCCGCCGCAGCACGAGACGTTCGATCCCAAGCCCGACGCACCGGTCGAGATTCAAGGCGAGATGCGAGCCACGGCCACCAACGTGCCCGGTATCTCGATTTGCGAGCGTCTACCCAAGATCGCCCAGGTCGCCGACCGGTTGACGATCGTTCGTTCGCTCACGCATCCGTATCCGCTACATGGTGTCGCCTATGCTCTGACGGGCATGCCGACCTACACGCCCGCCAACGAGGCGAATCCCCGCGCGCCCGAGTTCTGGCCGTTCATTGGTTCGTCGGTCGATTACCTCGAACACGAGCGTCGTGGTGGGGTGGTGCCCGAGGTGCCGCGAAACATCGGCCTGCCCTGGCAATTCGGTTCCAAGAGCACCCTGCCGACGCTCGCCGGTCCGTATGCCGGTTTTCTCGGGCCAGCGTATGACCCGATCTGGACCGACTTCGACGGACGTGGCACACGCGTGGTCCCCAAGTTGACCGACGCTCAAACCCAAGAAGTCCGCGATCCCTTTGCGGGCATCGAGCCCAGCGGACGTTTTCGTGCGCCGGGTGCCTCGACCGCGGGTGACGATCTGTCGCTCGAGCGTTGGGGTCTGCGACGGTCGTTGCTCAAGCAATTTGATCATGCCCGAGCGTTAGTCGATTCGTCGGCGACGGTCGCAACCTACGACAGGCAGCGGCAACTCGCGTGGTCGTTGCTCTCGTCGGGTCGGGTGCGCGACGCGCTCGAGATCAATCGCGAACCGGCCAGCACGCGCGATCCGTTTGGCATGACGCTCTTTGGTCAGTCGTGTCTCGCGGCGCGGCGGTTGGTCGAGGCGGGCTGCAAATTTGTTTCGGTCTTTTGGGATCCGTTTGAGCCGTTCGGCGGTTCGTGTTGGGATACGCACGCCAATCACTACCCGCGACTGAAAGATTATCTGCTGCCGGTTTTTGACGATGCGTATGCGGCGTTGATTCGCGATCTCGAAGCTCACGGCTTGCTCGACGAGACGCTCGTACTGTGTCTAAGCGAACATGGTCGCACACCAACGATCGACTCCAAGCCGAAAGGGGCCGCGCGGCATCATTGGTCGCGGGTCTACTCGGCGGTCTTTGCAGGAGGCGGCATCGGCCGTGGGCAAGTCGTCGGGCGGAGCGATCGCACCGGGGGCGATGTGGCCCGGACCGCGGTCTCGCCGAAAGACATCTTGGCCACGACCTTGCACCTGCTGGGGATCGACGCCGAAACGACGGTCCCCGATCGACTCGGTCGACGGGTTCGCGCCGCGGGCGACGGTCACGTGCGCCACGAGTTACTCGCTTGATCTTCCGCACGGGAGTCGCTGGCGCACATGAAGTGCGTGACCGTCCGCTATCAACACCGTCCGGACGACTGCGACTCGCACCATTCGCGCCACATCCCGCGAAACGCCTCCGCGAGCGCGGGCACGAATCGCGCGGGATCGCAGAAGGCCGACGACGCGAGTGCCGGCCGCAATGTCTGCCGCAAGCGTGCGAGCGTCGCGCGATCATCGGCCAACCGCACGGCGAGCGCGACGTACTCGTCGATCGTCGGGGTCACGGTCTCGGTGACGCCGGCACTGCTCAGGATGCTCAACGTCTGCCGACCGGCGAGCGTGGGGCCGACGAGTGTCACCACCGGCACACCCA
>JAEUIL010000063.1 GCA_016794255.1 Planctomycetaceae bacterium
TCCCCAGGGACGCGCCTGGGTCATCCGCAACTTCTGGGGCTGGCTCACCGGTCAGCCGTATGAATTGGGCGACAAGTTCTACGAGTACCGCGGTGTACCGCAGTTGTTCATGCATGTCTTCACGCAGACGGAACTGAAGCGACTGTTGACTGACGTCGGTTTCCAGATCGTCGAGTTCATTCCGCTCGATACGGTGCGCCGGCATGAGTTGCCGCAGCGTTGGTTTCTGCCGCGCTTGCGGGCGAATGGCTGGGTGGTGGTGTGTGAGAAGGCGGGTGAGTAGGTGAGTAGGTCTGCAGAACGGCCCTCGGTGACTCGTCAGATATTGTTGAAGTACGGGGCGAATTCTTCGGAGGAACATTCGCATGAAGCTCACGATGTATCAGATCGATGCCTTTGCCGATCGCACGTTCACCGGCAATCAAGCGTGTGTCTGCCCGCTGGAAAGCTGGCTCGATGACGCGACGTTGCAAGCGATCGCGGCCGAGAACAACGTCGCCGAGACGGCGTTCTTCCTACCCGCGGGCAACGGTTATCACCTGCGCTGGTGTACGCCCACGATCGAGGTCGATCTGTGCGGACACGCGACCTTGGCGGCGGCGTATGTCGTGTTCCATCATTTGCGGCCCGAGCTGTCGCGGGTCGAGTTTCAAACTCGCAGCGGGCTGGTCACGGTTGATCGCGAAGGGGAGCGCTTGGTGCTCGACTTTCCGTCACGGCCCGGTGTGCCCGAACCGGTGACGCCCGAGATCACGGCGGCGCTCGGTCGAGAGCCGCGTGAAGTGCTGCGCTCGCGTGATCTGATGTGTGTGTTCGACTCGGCCGAGGAGGTGCGTCAACTCCGGCCCGACATGCCACGCGTGGCCGAGTTGCAGTGCTTGGGGGTGATCGCGACCGCGCCGGGTGACGAGCCCGAGGTGGATTTCGTCTCGCGCTTCTTCGCCCCGCAGTCGGGCATTCCCGAAGATCCGGCGACCGGCTCGGCTCATTGCACGCTGACGCCCTATTGGTCGCAACGCTTGGGTCGCCACGAGTTGCATGCTCGGCAGCTTTCATCGCGCGGGGCGGAATTATGGCTCACGCAATGCGGCGAGCGCGTGCGGATCGCCGGTCGCGCCGTGCAGTATTTGCAAGGAACGATCAACGTGTGACAGGCTGACGTTCCTGAACTGAAACCGACTCAGTACAATCGGCCTCACTTGTCGACATCGTGTTACCTGCTCAGGATTAGCCCATGAAGATTGCGTACTGGATCACGACCGCGCTGCTGGCGCTCGCGTATCTTGCCGGTGGTTACTTCGACATCGCCCAGCCCGGCGACATGGGCAAGGACTTGGCCCGGCTTGGTTATCCGTCGTACTTCTTTGTCATCTTGGGCGTCTGGAAGTTGGGGGCGAGCGTCGCGTTGTTGCTGCCGGGAACGCCGCGACTCAAAGAATGGGCCTACGCGGGTATCTTGTTCAACTTGACCGGCGCGTCGGCCACGCACCTTTTCGTCAAAGACCCGATCGGCGAAGCGATCACGCCGATGATCATTCTGGCGATCGCGATCGCGTCATGGGCCACTCGTCCGGCCAGCCGCAAATTGGCCGGCCCCTGGTTGTAATCGCCAACGCGATTCGGCGACGTTACGCGATCATGTCCCACGCGAGCGGCGTGCCCCGTTCGATGGCGTGTTTCGCGCGGCGACCGAGCACGGCGGCCAGATGTTTCGGCGGCAGGCCGTGACCCGGTCGGATGCTGCGGACATTGGCGGCGGTGAATTCGTCCCCCGCCTGCATATCGGCCACGACGAACAACGAACGACGAAAGACGCGACTCTTCTGCTCGGCAGGGCCCGCGATGATGTCGTCGCTGCCGAGTGCCGCTTCGGTGGCGCGCACGGCGTTGACCAAAGCGCGGAACTCGCCGGGCTCAAGTGAAAACGCCGCGTCAGGCCCGCCGGCTCGTCGATCGAGCGTGAAGTGCTTTTCGATGATCGACGCTCCGAGCGCGACTGCCGCCACGGCTGCCGTGTGACCGGGCGAATGATCCGAGAGCCCGACGGGCACTCCGTAGCGCTCGGCCAGTCGCGGCAAGACACGCAGGTTCATCTCGGCCAGTGGCGCTGGGTACGCGCTCGTGCATTTGAGCAGCGCGAATTGCTCGTTGCCTGTGGCGCGGATAGCCGCCACGGCCTCGTCGATCTCGTTCCAGTCGGCCATGCCGGTCGACACGATCAACGGCTTGCCAGTTTGGGCCACGGCCGTGACCAGCGGCAGATCAACCAACTCGAACGACGCGATCTTGTGCGCGGGCAGCGCCAGTTGTTCCAAGAACGCGACCGCCGTGAGATCGAACGGCGTGCTGAACAACGTCAGCCCACACTGCTCAGCCACGCTTTTCAACTCGGGATGCCAATCCCAGGGCGTGTACGCTTCTTGATACAGATCATAAAGCGTGCGGCCCGACCAAAGCGTGCCGGGCTCGATCTGGAACCACTGGCGAGCGGAGTCGATCGTGAGCGTGTCGGCAGTGTAGGTTTGCAGCTTGACGGCATCCGCACCGGCATCGGCCGCGGCGCGAATGAGTTGCCGTGCCTCGTCGAGCGAACCGCGGTGATTGGCCGAGAGTTCCGCGACGATAAAGACCGGCGCTCCCGGCCCGATCGAGTGACCAGCGATCGAAAAGCAGCGGGGCATTGGGCGAGCCATGCGCGAAATTGCCAACGTGGAGTCCCTGTCGATTCAGCTTCCAGGAGCAGAATCGATCGCGTGTCTTGCCGCAAGGGCGTGCACATCGGGAATCCGTCGATCACGCAACGAACCAAGCCATGCCGGTCGCCGTCCCACGGGCTTCGGCTTACAACGATTTCCGTCGACGGACGATCTTACACCCAAATTCCGTTGAGTCTGAGTTGATAGATCAACGGGTTCGAGGTGGAAATGGTCTTGCGATTCAAGAGGCTGAGCGTACCGAAGGCCGTGACCGTGTCGAAACCGCTGGCACGCACGGAACGGCCATTGGCGTAAACCAACTCGGCCGTGTTGCCAAACGCATTCAGGGTATCGACGCCGATCGAATCGTAGAGCGTAGCCGTGTCGTTGCCACCGCCGGCGTTGACGCTGACCGAATGGAAACCGATCACCTGTTGATAGGTGGTGGGCGTGACCAGCACCGAATAGTTGGCGAGCGATGTCAGACGATCGTTGCCACTGCTGCCGTTGAGTGTGGCGGTATCGCGGCCGCCAAAGTAGTTAAAGGCGTACACGCGGTCGTAGCCTACCGCTACGTTCTCGAACACTCCCGTTCGTTTGTACCGGAATTCAGTATCGGATGCGGTAAAGGTATCAACGCCGGCGCTGTCGTACATCAATGCCGTATCGAAACCACCGCCACCGGTGATGCTGACGGTTTTGAACTGATAGAAGTAGTAAGAATTGGTCGGGTTGGTGACGAGCGTGTAGGTGGGGAGTGCCGTCATCGTTTCGTCAGCGGACGAGCCTTCGAGGAAGACTGCGTCGTCGCCACCCATTCCATAAGCATAGACACGTTTGAAAAGTACGCCCTTCGCGTTGAAGCTCCCTGAGACAATGCTCGCGAACGTGGGCGCGATTTGGCACACTTGTGAGGTGGTGTCGCCATACATAAAGAGGTTGTCATCTTCGCCGCTGGCTTCGATGGTGCAACTCGTAAAGCCAATCGCTTGATTGAAGAACCCTGTGGTTTGCAGAATGCTGTATTGTGGCAGTATGTACGCGGTGGAGGTCAATCCTTGGTCATAGAAATTGATCATGTCAAAGCCGCCATTGCCGATGAACACGCTGGATTCAACATCGCTGAAGCGTATGTCATAGACCGAAGATGAGATCGTGCCGATCTTTCCTCGGACAAAGCCCAAATCTGCAAGTGAACTGAGCTTAACCGTGAGCGAGTCGCGGCCGGCAGCGGCGTCGATGACGATTTGTCCCGCTGTGAAGGTCGCGCTCTGGCCGTTGACCGTGGCCGTGAACGAACTTGTCGCTGTGCCATAGTCGATGGAGATTTGGTCATCGCCGGATGTTCCGAAGACGTTCAATCTGTCGTCCACCAGTTCAAATGGATCGGCTGCATCATCCACGATCGACGCGGTCACTTGTTGCGTGCCGTTCTCGCCGCCGTTAATCACAGTGGCCACATCGATGACGATTGTTTCGTCTCCTTCGCGGAGGAAATCGTCGACGCCGCTAATGGTGAGCGAACCACTGGTTTGACCGGCAGGAATGACGATCGAGGGGAAGAATGCGGAATGGTCGCTCGCATTGGCGGTTCCGCTCAGACTCAGCACCACAACCATGCCGACGCTTGAGGTCTTGTCGCTCGTGGCCACAATCGTGATCGTGCCACCCCGCTCCGCGAACGACGTCGTTGAGGCGGAGATAGAAACCTGCGGCGGAACGTCATCGTCAATAATCGTCAGCGACACCGATTCGCCCCCTTGCGCGGCGACAAAGCCCTCGGTAGCACTCGCGAAGTTCAAGATGATGCTTTCGTTCCCTTCGTTGAGCAGGTCGTTGATCGCGTCGACGAGCAACGATCCGGTTACCTGGCCAGCCGGAATCACAATCGTGTTGGGCGTGCGGGTGTAATCGGCCACTCCGGCCGTTCCGCCCGTACTCAGCGTGATGGTCACATCGTTAACGCTGGGCTCAGTCAAGGTTGCGATGATCGCGGCCGACCCGCCGACCTCTGACAATAACGTGTTGCTGACACTGAGGCTGACCCCCCGCGGGTCGTTATCGATCACAGTGACGGTTGCCGTGCTGGCTGCTGGATTGACCGTACCGATACCGAAGTATGGCCACAGCGAATACTCAATGGTCTCGGTGGGTTCCGACAGAAGATCATCCACGGCGCTGAGAGTAAATTGCGTCAGCGTAGTGCCTGCGGGAATGGTGGAGATGTAACCGGCGGGTGAGACAGCATAGTCGTTCGATGTAGCAGTACCAGTCGTCAAGAGTAACGCTGTGACCGGGAAAGATTGGGCTTCGCTTAGAGTTATTTGTACGACTGCGGAACCACCGTTCTCACCGATCACAGTCGAGAGCACATTTAAACTGATGAGAAAGTCGTCGTCGAGGATCATGGCTGAGACGCTCGATTGAGACACGCTGACGTTGGCATTGGTGGCTGAGGTGGCGTTGACGATGATTGTTTCGTTGGGTTCATCCAATGCGTCTTGAATGCCCCGTAGCGTGAATATGGCCGCAATTTGCCCGGCAGGAATCACGAGCGAAGCGGTCGTGCCGCCTACATTCGTTAAATGTGTCTGTGAATAGTCGGTGTTGAACGTGCCCGTTCCCGCCAAAGAAATATTCACGACCACATCCTGGACACTGGCATTGGATAGCGTCGCGACGACCGTGGCGGCACCCCCATTCTCGGTCAGCAGTCCATTGCTTGGCGACACAGACAGCGAGACTTCCGGCGTCGGCGCGACGACTAGGTCAAAATCTTCGAGATCGTCGACCGTCGAAGTTCCCGTCTCGCGCACCGAAACACGCAGCCGTTGGGTTCCCGTGAAGCCCGGGTTGGGCGTGATTGTCAGCACATTGCCGCTGGCCGAGTACGAAACGTTTGTGGCAGTCGCGGTCGACGAACCGAAGAGACTCACCACATCGAAAGTCACGTTGTCGCCATCGATGTCGGTGGCGGTCAGGGTAATCGGCAGGCCTGCGTTGGTGTTGATGGTCTCGGCAAGGTTGGGCAAGAACGGTTCGTCGTTAATCGAGTCCGCCAGCACGATCAGCGAAAAGACTTGGTCCACGCTGGCGTTATCGCCTTGACTCGTGGCGCGCACGGTCACGGAGCGTGAGCCCGTCTCCGCGGAATTGTCTGTATGAATGCGCAGCACGGCATGGGTGTTGTCGCTGACCACGCCGAAGGAGTTGATTGTTACATTGTTCAGCGGTGACGACGGCTCGCCGGGAATGAACGAACTAGTTTGCGTGGGGGTTTCCATCAACTGCTTGAACGTGTTGAAACCGCCCACCACTTGGCCGATGATCGTATGGTCGAAATTCAGCGTTTGCGGCATGCTCCCCACGCCGACATCGACATCGGTAATGAACAACTGCCGGCCGTTGGTATCGGGCCCGCCGTTGGCCATGGCCAACAATCCAGGTCCTGTAAACGTCAGCGAAGAATTAAACTCATCGTCATACGGCGTCGGCCCCGAGGGATCGCTGAGCGTATTATTGGACGAGCCAAATTGCGCGACAAAGCCGTTGAGCACCCGCGGTATGCGCAGACCGTTGTAGTAGCCGCTCTGCACGAACGATTTGATCTGATCCACCGTGTCTGGCGTGAGCGAGTCGAACAGGCGAAAATAAATGTCGCCGGTCACCGACTGGTTGCTGGCATTGGTGAACGAGACGTTCATCTTCAACGTCGTGCCTGCGTTCTCGACTGTGGCCGTCACGCCGTTGCCCGGTGCCGATTGCACGGTGTAATTGACTGCCGTGTTGTTCGTGTTGTTGGTGCTGAGAGGAATCAACACATCTTTCGACTGCGGGGCGACGAACGCGGTCCCCAGCGGCAGCGTTTCAAAGCCGACGGTCAACATTTGCCGCTGCTCGAGCGGCTCGAAGCGAACGGATCGCCAGCCTTGTTGTTTGCTCCGCCCCGACTTTCGTTGCGATGCACCCAACCAACGCTGCCACACTTGACTGAGATTCATGGTTTGACCCCGATGCTAGTTCGTGGGGCGTGCCATCGACGATCCGTCGAACGCAGCCCACAACAGATGAATTGCCACAAAGGCAGGCCCCCTGCCCTTCCATCCCTAGATTATCATGACCCGCGCCCGCTGGGTACAAAAAAATCGCTGGATCAGCCGCGCGTCACGAAATGGACGCAGGTTCGGCGCGGCAAAGCAGTGCCGACTTTGAGTTTAGGCCAGATCGGATTACGGCCCGGGCGGAGACGAAAATCCCCGATCGGTTTTCGGTTTCAGGCCAAGTAAAGAAATCTGACTGACGGCATCAGCGGTCGTGAAACCGATACATGCATGCTCAAGCGAGCGTGAAGATGATCGACGATCGACGTCCGGAAACGGCATCACGCTATACCGCTCGGCGGATCGGTGATGCGCGATCCATCGTCCGAATTTACAGCCCGCGAACGACGATCAATTGAATACGGCCGTCGCCGCTGAAGTCGCCGACCAACGGCCGATCGCCGTCGTGACCAAACTCGAACGCTCGATCGTGCTCGTCGAGCCGACGATTGTGGTCGCTGTCGAAAATCCAGCGACCAACGCGGAACACGCCCAACTCGTCCGTGCCGTCCCCGTCCAGATCAGCGACCACGGGCTGATCGTCGCGAGCGCCGAACTCGAAGTGCTCGTCGGCTGCATCGAACTGGCCGTTGCCGTTGATGTCGAGCGCCCATTTACCGGAGCGATAGATGCCGATGGTGTCGATCCCATCGCCATTGAAGTCGCCGACAATCGCGACATCGCCGGTCGCACCGAAGTGCAACACATGATCGATCGGATCGCGCCGCGGTGTGCTGTCGGCCGCGAGTTGTGCGACGCGCCACGTCAGCAATCGCCGGGCCTCACGCGATTCGTCCGAGGCACGGGCACCATGCGTGTTGGCAACGTCGGGCAAGCCCCGTTCATGTTCCAGGGCCTGTTCGTCGCCGGCCCACGATGCACCGAAGATGCCGATATCCGTCTTGCCATCGCCATCCCAATCGCCGGTCACGGGCTGGTCACCCTGTTGGCCCAATTGCAGCCACAAGTCACCCTCGTCCCACACGTGATTGCGATTCAGATCGACAAACCATTCGCCGTCGATGAACACGCCCAACTCGCTACGGCCGTCGCCGTCAAAATCGCCGCTGATCGGCGTACCACATGGCACACCAAATTCGCCCAGCTCACGCGGTTCGGCTTGATCGTCGAGCGCTCGGACGAACCAGCGGCCCGTGGCGAGCGGTTCGCGTCGCCAAGCTTTCACGTCCGTGGCAGTCGAATCGGTCGAAGCGGTGAGCACCCGGCGGGCCGGCTGACCGCCGCGCAAGAGGCTCAAATGCCAAGTCGTTTCGACAGGCGATAATTGTTTCAGATGGAGCGCTTGAGCCGGCGTGCGCCAAGCGGCCGGCACTTCACGCGGAACGAGCGGTTCGTCGAGCGGCGGCAACGACGCGGGCTCGGGCGGCGTGTGATGATGCGGACATTGTTCCGAGCGCGGACAAAGCGGCGCGGCCTGAACCTCGGTGGTACCCCAGATCATCGCGCAGCAAACGAGCGCGGCTAACCAAGCGACGAACATATCAACTCCGCAGGCGAACGACATCGCCACGTTGAGATTTGCGAAAAGCGCGAGTGCAGAGCCCGGCAACCGTGCAAGACGAGTTGAGCTGTGATTGCGAGCGAGTCACTCAGGGCCGATCGGCCCTTGCTGACGAGGCAGAGAACTCCGCGCCGTCATTGAATCGTAGGTCACGCGCGGCAGGGGGAGAAGCATTCGCGCCCGCGTCGCCCGACTTTAAATGAAGCCCGTGAGTTACGGTGGTAACGGTTATACCGTTGGGCACGTGCCGGCGCCTGCCCAACGTTGACTGCCCCGACGTTAGCTGCAACCGCCCTTTTGATCGTTCACGAGCGCCGCGGCGTTTTGCACTTCGAGCGCTCCGATCTTCTCGACGCGCCGGGCGTGACGACCACCCTCGAATTCGGTGTTCAACCAGATCTCGACCATGCGATCGATCAAGCGCTCGCCGAGCATGTCGGCCGAGAGACAGAGCACGTTCAAGTCGTTGTGGCGACGGCTGAGCTCGGCCGTCAGATCGTCGTGACACGGCGCGGCCCGCACGCCCGGAAACTTGTTCGCGGCAATGCACATGCCAATGCCCGTGCCGCAGATCAAGATGCCACGGTCCATCTCGCCATTGCTCACTCGACGCGCCACATCGGCAGCCACGTCGGGATAGTCGATCGAGTCTTGCGACGATGGCCCGGCATCGATCACCTGCTGACCCAGCTTGCGCAGTTGCTCGATGATCCGTTCCTTGACACCCACTCCACGGTGATCACTGCCAACGGCGATGCGTAACTCGGGCATGACTAAACTCGCTAAGGGAAAGCAAACTCTGGCTGAACTCGCACACTCAGGACAACGGAATCTCGTTGACCCAGGCTTCTAACTCGCCGCGCAACTTGGCGGCACATTGACGATACACCTCGGGCGAACCGCCGATCGGATCGACCACGTCGGCTCCGGCGCGATTGACGAGCTTAGTCCGCTCGGCTGCGTCGGGCCACTCGGCCAGCAGGGCGTTGCGATGCGAACGGGTCATCGTCAGGATCAGATCAGCGTGGCGCACCAAGACCTCGGTCACCGGCTGACTTTCGTGGTTCTTTAGGTCAATGCCCGACTCGGCGAGCACCGCCACGGCCTCACGCGCGGCCGGACCACCCATCATCGCAGCTAACCCGGCCGACATGACGCGAACGCCACGGTCCTCGACCTCGTCGGCTTTGCAACCCAAGCGTTCGGCGACGAGCTGGCGGAAGATTCCCTCCGCCATCGGCGAGCGACAGGTGTTACCAGTGCATACGAACAGGACAAGCATACTCGACAACCGCTTCAGGTTTTGTTCACTCACCACGCCAGGCCGCACGATCTCGTAATGCGAATCGTGCACCCGGATCGACGTGGCCGGTTGGCGAAACCGGGTTGGCCCGGCATCGACGATCAACGCCACATCGTTATCGTACCCTGCCACCACTTCGGCCGCGCTCACCGCCTCGTGACCGTCGCCCCGAGGGCAATCGGCAAACACGATCGGACCGACGCTCAGCCGCAACACATCTTGCAGCACATCGTGTGCTGGCACGCGCACGCCGACCAGTTGCTGGGCCGCGATCTGCTGACGCACGCCGCTGGCCAACTGACCGATCAGGCTGTCCGGATGCCGTTGCTCGACCCACAACGTAATCGGGCCGGGCCAGCATCGCCGGGCCAGTCGTTGACCGAGCCGGCTCAAGTCGGGGACATAATCCAGCGCGTCGGCGCGACTCTTGGCCGCCACTTGCAGCCGCCGCGCATACGCACTCGGCTCTGTGGCCCCCGGCGCAGCGGCAGCATCGTGCGACTTGACGAGTCCATGCAGCTTGTCGATCGCCGCGGGGTTGAGTCCGCTGGCGGCAAGCACATAGACGGTTTCAGTCGGAAACCCGACGATCTTGCCTTCGGCCAGGGCTTGCACCGCGCGATGAATCACGTCGCGCGGCTCATCCGCGCTGCGCAGGTCCAAAACCAGGCTAGACATGCCCGAGCTTCCAAGGTCACACGATCCCGACAGGCGTCGACCGGCGGGAGCACGGCCCAGCCGAGACATTCTCAGCCGGAGCGATGGCGACCACGATCAGGATTTTAAGTGGTTATTGTACAGAATGTTACGCAGCATGGTCAAGTTAGCGCACCGCTCGTGCGGAGGGGGTGGCATGGGGGGATTCTCTCGTGTGGCTCGCGGGATGGCCCAAACGTGATTTAGCCCAGGGTGACCACACCGTGGGTCTGGATCCAGGCGGAAAAGCCGTTCGCAATGCGGTATCCTGACCCCGATCTCTGCCCGTCTCGGACTTCCATCTCTCAATCAGAACCGCGAGCTTTGCGACCTA
>JAEUIL010000082.1 GCA_016794255.1 Planctomycetaceae bacterium
CACAATACCAGCGCATCGTCGCTCACGAGTTGCGACGCGACCTTGCGGCAGCCGCTGGCCACGGGTTTATAGACGCCCACGTGTCGACCGGAGTTACGCAGTTGTCGCGCGAGCAACGCCGCCACGTAAGTCTTGCCCACATCGGTGTCGGTCCCCGTGACGAACAGGCCGGGTTTTGAATTCATCGATCGTTCACCAGCGGTCGCTTGCTCACACTTGCCCCGTTAAGTTACTATCCAAGCATGACAAAGCCTACCACGCAACCCGCGAAAGTAACGATCGGCTTGGTGCAGATGACCTGCACGAAGGCCAAGCAACCGAATGTCGACAAGGCCGTCGCCCGCATCGGCGAAGCGGCCGCGGCAGGAGCGCAGATCGTCTGTCTGCAAGAATTGTTCGCGGGTCACTACCCGTGTCAGGAAGAAGACTTCACGCTGTTCGACGATGCCGAGCCGATCCCTGGTCCCACGACCGAGCGAATCGCCGCCGCCGCCAAACAGCATCAGGTCGTCGTGGTGGGATCGTTTTTTGAGCGTCGTGCGCCGGGCTTGTATCACAACACCGCTTTGGTGTTCGACGCCGACGGCACGACGCTCGGCATGTACCGCAAGATGCACATCCCCGACGATCCGCATTACTACGAAAAGTTTTACTTCACCCCCGGCGACCTGGGCTTCGGAGCGGTCAACACCCGATACGGTCGACTCGGCGTGTTGGTCTGTTGGGACCAGTGGTATCCCGAGGCGGCGCGGATCACGGCTCTACACGGCGCGCAGATCATTTTCTATCCCACGGCCATCGGCTGGCAGGCCCACGAAAAGGCGCAGTTCGGCGCAAGCCAGCACTCGGCTTGGGAAACCAGCATGCGGGCTCATGCGATCGCCAACGGCCTGTTTATCGTCGCCATCAATCGCATCGGGACCGAGGATCACATCGAGTTCTGGGGCGGCTCGTTTGTCGCCGATCCTACGGGAACGCTACTTGCCAAAGGTTCGCACGAGCACGAAGAAACCATGCTCGTCGAATGTGACTTGGACCAGATCGACTTCGTGCGCACGCACTGGCCCTTCCTGCGCGATCGTCGCATTGATGCTTATGGCGACATCACCAAACGTTGGATCGGCGACGCATGAACCGCGGTCACGGGCGTCGGCACTAAATTTCTCTCAATCAAGATTCGGTAGTTTCCCATGCTCATCGTTACCGGCGGCGCTGGATTCATCGGCAGCGCGGTTGTTTGGAAGCTCAATCAACTTGGTCGTGACGACATTCTGGTGGTCGACGAGTTGCAGACGACCGAAAAGTGGAAAAACCTCGCCACGCTGCGGTTCGCCGACTATCTACACAAAGACGAGTTTCGCCGTCGTTTCGAGGCCGACGCGCTCGGCAAGGTCGAGGCGGTCGTGCATCTGGGGGCGTGCAGCAGCACCACCGAACGCGATGCCGACTTTCTCATGGAGAACAACTATCGTTACACCCAACGGCTCGCCGAGTGGTGCTTGAAACGTCAGATCCGCTTCATATAC
>JAEUIL010000085.1 GCA_016794255.1 Planctomycetaceae bacterium
GCGAATTAAGAGCCGAAACGGGTGCTCATCAGGCCACCACAAGTAGTCGTTGAGAGCATCGAGGTTGCCGTTCCACTCCCCGCCGACAGGGCGGACAAAGCCTTCATTGAAGGCGGCGATAAAGTCCGCCCAGGAGGATGCGGCCGATACGTCGACGAGATACTCCCGCACCAGAAGTCCTCCCAGGCGGAACGACTACGTTCACTTGCCGGGCCCACTGCAAGGATCGCGATTTCTCTGAGAACCGTCATGCCGGCCCGGTTAAGTGCATCGTCATGGTTCGGCATTGGCCGCGTTTTGCTCTCGGGTCAGTCTAACCATTTCCTTGAGGTTGTGCGTCACGATGGTCTTTAGATGATCAGGCGACCGATAGTACCTCACTCGAAGTGGCGCGATGTCGAAGTGGATCTTTGATCCATCTCGTGCGATCAGCAAGATGTTATAGGCGTGGTTTCCAATCCCATGAGCGAAACCTAATTCATAGTAGACATTCGGACGTTCATTTGTAAGGTCGAAGATGATGAACTCTGCTGTACTCATCATGTTGATGATCTCACGAATGACAAAGCCCGAACCTACATTCTCGTCGGCACGGCCCGCGACTAGGCCGAGAGAAGCGCAAACTTCCTTTAGTGCCGCGTAAGTCTGATCCATCTCCTCGCCTTCAAAAGGCATCATCACGAGAACTTGGTGAGCTTGGAACGTTACAGGCAGCAGCGCAAACGGGTCCGGAGGCGGCTTGGGGACACGCTTTTCCTTGGGAGATGTCGGAGTTGGCACATCAGCAAGTCTCGCCATGGAAACACCCTAAGAAACCTTTCAGTTGTTGCCGAATATGTATTCGATTGCGCAACCTATCGCGGTCAACATTGCACCCTGCGTAAACTATCTCCGGCGACGACGCGTCGCGGAAATAATCGCAACGTCCTGTGCGGCATCGTGCTCTGTAAAAGTGTTGGACCGGAGCTGCTCGTGTCACCTGCGCAAACTGTCGCCGCAAACCATTTTTGCGACAATCACCCAGTAGCGGGGATGTGAGTTGGGGCGTCGTTTTCAGCGAATCTGTAATTTAAGGCCAGTCACCACAGCGAGTTCCGTCATTCACTCGCCCCAGGCTTGTTTGCGGACCGCGTCGAGCACACGCATGTTGGCCAAACCGTTCTCGGCGGGGGAGATCAGTTTGCCGGCGCGGACGCTCTCGGCAAAAATGTCGAACTGCCGGGCGTATTGATCCGCTGCGGAGAACTTGACCGTTTCTGTGAGCGGCACGCCTGAGACCGAACGCGTGACCACGATCGTCGATTCGAGCGGAGGCAACACACCGCCGGGCAACTCGACGCTCGCTTTGGTCCCCACGATCTCGATGCGATTGCGGGTGGGACATTCAAAGCTGCAATCCAATAGCGCGAGCACATCGTTCTTGAAACGAAGCTCCATCGCCAGTGTCATGTCGACGCCGGTGGTGTGCTTGTGACAGCGAGCACAAATCTCGACCGGCTCGGAGCCCGTGAACAAGCGAGCTGCGTTGATGCCGTAGCAGCCGAGATCGTACAGCGCCCCGCCGCCGCGTTCGGGATCAAGTCGCCAATCGCTGCGGTCAATGTCGAACGAGAAATCCATTTTGATCAACCGCAGCTCGCCGAGCCGGCCCAGGGCGATCATTTCGCGGACAAAATCGACCCGCGGATGATGCCGCCACATGAACGCCTCCATAAGAATTTTCTTCTGACGATTGACGCCATCGACCAGCGATTTGGCGTCGGCCGCGTTGAGGGCGAGCGGCTTTTCGCACAGCACATGCTTGCCGGCCTTGGCCGCCTTGACGGCCCATTCGCGATGCAGTTCGTTCGGCAGCGGAATGTAAACCGCGTCCAAATCAGGATCGGCGACGAGCTCTTCGTACGAGCCATACGCCCGAGGAATGTGCAGTTCCTTGGCCCACGCCTGAGCCGTTTCAAGCGAGCGGCTGGCGATCGCCAATCCCTCGACGTTCGGGCTACGGTGCAGAGCCACGGCGATGGCCCGTTTGACGATTCGGGCACAACCTAAAATTCCGAACTTAATGGGCGGCGGCGTGTCGGTGCTCATGATTGATGGCTTTCCCCCGGGAAGAATGGTCATCCGTCCAGAATAGGCTGGTTTGACCAATGTGTCGAGCAAATGGCGGTTTTCGGCACGTCTGACAAGTTTTCCGTAGGACGGGTCTCCAGGCCCGTCCAAGTCCTTTCAAGATTCATGGACGGGCCTGGAGACCCGTCCTACGGAAGCCACAGCCTGAATAACTGTTCGGCCGTGCGGTTTTCGATCCCGCGCGGCATAATGAGCCGCATGAATCAACCAGCTGTAGCCTTTCTCAATGGTCGGTGGATACCCGCCGCTCAGGCGACTGTGTCGGTGGCCGACGCGGGCTTCGTCCTGGGGGCGACGGTCAGCGAACAACTGCGCACCTGCGGCGGCAAGCTGTTTCTGCTCGACGAGCATCTCGACCGCCTCGAACGTTCGCTCGCCATCGTCGGCGTGAGCCCGGGCATGTCGCGCAAAGAACTCGTCGCGACGGCTCAAGAACTTGTGCATCGCAACCACCCCGCAGTCGATCCGCACGACGACCTGGGGCTGTCGTTGTTTGTCACGCCAGGACCGTATCCGACGTTCGCACTCGATCTGCCGCCGGGACCGACGGTGGGCATGCATACGTATCCGCTGCCGTTTCATTTGTGGCACGAACAATACGCGACGGGCACTACGCTGGCCACGGTGGACATCGAGCCGGTACCGAACGCGTGTTGGCCGGCGAACATGAAGTGCCGCAGCCGCATGCATTACTATCTCGCCGATCGGGCCGCGCGAGCCAAGCAGCCCGGGGCGCGGGCCGTGCTCGTCGACCAACTCGGCCGGGTGTACGACACCTCGACGGCGACCGTGATTGCGTACTTTGCTCACGAGGGACTCGTCGTGCCGCCAGCGGAACGGGTGCTGGCGGGGATCAGCGCGGCGTATCTGAAACGCTTGGCCGAGTTGCTCGGCATCGGCTGGACGGAACGCGATCTGACGGTGAATGAGCTGATCGCGGCCGACGAAGTGCTGCTAACCAGCACGCCGTTCTGCTTGCTCGCCGTGACGCGGATCGACGACCAACCGGTAAGCGGCGGCCATCCGGGGCCCGTGTTTCAACGATTGCTCGAGCAGTGGAATCAACACGTGGGGCTCGACATCGTGGCTCAGAGCCGGAGCTTTGCCCAGCGAGGTGTGTGATGACTGCCGGAGATACGCGACGCGTGCGGATCGGGTTGATCGGTTGCGGGTCTGTCGCCCGGCGACATGCGAATTGGTTGGCGGCGGATCCTCGGGCCGACGTGCGCGTCTGTTGCGATCCGAGCCACGCGCATGCCGACGCACTGCAGCGCGAGTTTTTTCCGCAGGCGATTGTCGAGGACGAAGAACGCAACGCCTTCGATTTGCACGCCGAGCTCGACGCGGTCGTGATCTGC
Source organism: Planctomycetaceae bacterium (assembly GCA_016794255.1). Lineage (GTDB taxonomy): Bacteria > Planctomycetota > Planctomycetia > Pirellulales > PNKZ01 > JAEUIL01. Next base: position 3,489 of record JAEUIL010000085.1, read on the forward strand.
TCGCCGACGTTGCGGCATCACCATCAAGTCTGCCAGGCGCTCGACCACGGTTTGCACGTGCTGTGCGAGAAGCCGCTGGCCATGGAACGCGAAGAGGTCGTCGAGATTTGCGATCGCGCTAAGCACGTGGGGAAGATCGTGTCGATCGCGCACCAACGTCGCTACAAGAGCCCGTATGCCACGGCCCGTCGCGAACTGACGCAGAATGCCGATCGGTATGGGCCGGTGTATCATGTCGCGCTCACGGTTTGCGAGCGCTGGCAACAGACGATCCGCGGCACGTGGCGCGACGATCCGACGGTCGGGGCCGGATACTTTGGCGACGCGGGCATTCATCAGATCGACGTGCTGCATTTTCTCACGGATCGCCGCGTCGAACGGTTGATCGCACAGAGCGAACGCCGCGGCAGTCAGGTCGAGATCGCCACGCGGGTGATCGGCGAGTTGAGCGGCGGCGTCGGTCTGTCGGCCACGTTTGTCGGCCATGCTCATCATTACCGCGAAGACATTCACGTCTACGGTCGTGACGCCGATCTGCTGTTACGCAACGAAGAGCTGTTTCGCTGCCAAGATAACGAGGTCGAACGGATCACGGATCTGGTGCCCGAGAGCAATCCCGACGCCGCGTTTATCGACGCGATCCTGAACGACAGCCCGACGATCACTCCGCCCGAGATCGCGCTGCCGATCTACGATTGGACCGCGGCGGTACTTAAGAGCGCTGCGAGTGGCCAGTGGGTGGCGTTGTAACTTCTGGGAAACAACGCGACCCGGCGGCGAACGTCGTTCACCACCGGGTCGTGGGTTGTTTGTCGAAGTACGGCGACGGAGTCACCGGTTTTGGGGACTACTTCTTCTTGGCGCGCTCGGCGGTCGCGGCCTGGGCGGCGGCCAAGCGAGCAATCGGCACGCGGAACGGCGAGCAGCTCACGTAATCGAGACCGATCTCGTGGCAGAACATCACGCTGGCCGGATCGCCACCGTGCTCGCCGCAGATGCCGACCTTGAGTTTGTCCTTGATGCTACGGCCCTTCTCGACACCGATCCGCATCAACTCGCCAACACCGTCACGATCGATCGTCTGGAACGGATCGTTCGGCACAATGTCGTTTTCGCGGTAGTAGTTGATGAACCCGCCGTAGTCGTCACGGCTCATGCCGAGCGTGGTCTGCGTCAGGTCGTTGGTGCCGAAGCTGAAGAACTCGGCACCCGAGCCGGCGATCAAATCGGCTCGCACGGCCGCCCGCGGAACCTCAACCATCGTGCCGACCATGTACTCGAGCGTGATGCCTTTCTCGGCAAACACTTGAGCCGCAGCGTCGCGCACGATCTTCTCTTGGTTCTTGAACTCGGTGCCGTAGCCGACGAGCGGGATCATTACCTCGGGCAGCACGGTGCTCCCTTCCTTCTTGGCGTCGCAGGCCGCCTCGAAGATCGCCCGGGCTTGCATCGCCGTGATCTCGGGATAGACGATGCCCAAGCGGCAACCGCGATGACCGAGCATCGGGTTGAACTCGTGCAACTCTTCCACACGGCGGGCAATGTGATCGGCCGACATGCCAATCTTCTTGGCGAGCTCGGCTTGCTCGTTGGCCGAGTGCGGCAGGAACTCATGCAGCGGCGGATCGAGCAGACGGATCGTCACCGGCTTGCCGTTCATGACCTTGAACAAGCCGTAGAAATCCTTGCGTTGGAACGGCAGCAGTTTCGACAATGCCATCTGACGACCATCGAGCGACTCGGCCAGAATCATCTCGCGGAACTCGTCGATGTGATCGAAGAACATGTGCTCGGTGCGGCACAAGCCAATACCTTCGGCGCCGAACGCCACGGCCTCGGTCGCTTGCTTCGGATCGTCGGCGTTCGTGCGAATCTTGAGCTTACGGGCCTCATCGACCCAGCTCATCAACTGCGAGTAACGCTTGTAAACTTCGCTTTCCTCGGGCTTCATCGTCTTGGTGATCAGCACCTGGACGATTTCGCTCGGACGGGTATCGATCTGGCCGGCGAAGACTTCACCGGTGAAGCCGTCGATCGAGATGTAGTCGCCCGGCTTGAAGACCTTGCCACCGGCGGTCACGGTGCCGGCGTGATAGTCGATCTCGAGATCGCCGCAACCGACGATGCAGGGCTTGCCCATCTGACGACTGACAAGCGCGGCGTGCGAGCTGGCACCACCAAAGGCGGTGAGAATGCCCTTGGCGACCTTCATACCGCGGAGGTCTTCCGGGCTGGTCTCGCGACGAACGAGAATGAGGTTCACCTTGTTGTCTTTGAGCCACTCGGCTTCGGCATCGGCGGCGTGGAACACGATCTTGCCGTAGGCAGCGCCCGGGCCGGCGTTGATACCCTTGGCGATCCGCGTACCGTCGGTGAGCGCCTTCTTCTTGGCGGCCGGATCGGCAATCGGCTGCAACAACTGGTTCAAGTCGTCGGCCGGCAAACGCTTGGGAATCAAGGCTTGCTCTTTGGTGATCAAACCTTCGTTCACCAAGTCGACCAAGATCCGCACGCCCGCGAAACCGGTTCGCTTGGCGTTACGCGTTTGCAACATCCAGACCTTGCCGCGTTGCACGGTGAACTCGATGTCTTGCACATCTTTGTAGTGCTTCTCGAGCAACACGCCGATGTCGTTCAACTCTTTGAACGATTGCGGCATTGCCTTGCCGAGAGTCTCTTCGATCTTTTCCGGTGTGCGGATACCGGCCACGACGTCCTCACCCTGAGCATTGATCAGGTAGTCGCCGTTGATCCCGGGCAAACCGAGCGCCACGTCGCGGGTCATGGCCACGCCGGTCGCGCAGTCATCGCCCAAGTTGCCGAACACCATCGCTTGCACGTTCACCGCCGTACCCCATTCGTGCGGAATGTTGTACGTGCGGCGATACACAATCGCGCGGTCGTTCATCCAGCTGTTGAACACGGCCGCAATCGCACCGCGGACTTGCTCCATCGGATCGGTCGGGAAGTCCTTGCCGGTGCCGGTCTTGATCGCCTGCTTGAACTCAGCGACCAGTTCCTTGAGCTGCGCGACGTTCAATTCGTTATCGAGCTTCACGCCGGCCTTGCGCTTCTTGGCGTCGAGAATCGCCTCGAACGGATCGTGATCTTCCTTGTTCTTGGGCTTCATATCGAGCACGACATCGCCAAACATCTGCACAAAGCGGCGGTAGCTGTCCCAGGCGAAACGCTCGTTGCCCGACGACTTGGCCAAGGCTTCGACGGTCTGGTCATTGAGGCCGATGTTGAGCACCGTGTCCATCATGCCTGGCATCGACTCACGAGCGCCCGAGCGGCACGAGACGAGCAGCGGGTTCTTGGTGCAGCCGAACTTGGCCCCCATCGCTTCTTCGATCTTGACCATGGCAGCGTCGACCTGGGCCATGAGCTCGGCGGGGTACTTCTTGCCGTTGGCGTAGTAATAGTTGCAGCAATGGGTGCCGATCGTGAAACCGGCCGGCACGGGGAGACCGATCTTGGTCATCTCGGCGAGGTTCGCACCCTTGCCACCCAACAGATCACGCATCGACGCTTCGCCGTC
>JAEUIL010000095.1 GCA_016794255.1 Planctomycetaceae bacterium
AGTCGCTAGTGGGATACAATGTCTAAGCTTCAAGCCCGATCGATCCTTCCCATCTCGCGTCGATATGTCGAAAGTTCACTCGAAAGCAATGACGGCTAACAATTAGGGTTCAAGGCGGCTGAGACCTACTCATATGCAATCCAGCATTGCAGATGCGACGAAGACTCTCAAAGAGTTTTTCACGGCACGTTTTTTGAACGACGAGCGTTACTGGCGATATGGAGACGCTTCCGACAAAGCCTATGCGGCTGGACAGGATTTGCCTCAAAGACTAGAGATGGAGAATGAAATCTTGCGCCATGCGGAGTTAATCCGCAGTCAGTATATTTCACGCAATGCCCCGATGGTTGAGGAGATCGGATTGCGGGCTTCAGACCCGGCTCAGTATGACCCCAATACAGAGCAGGTAGTTCGGACAGAAGTTATTACCCCGGACACGTTAGATATTTATACAGACGCCATTGCCACGTGGGGACCATCAAAAAGACGATATCGCATGGTTTTTGAAGATGGCAGTTGGAAGATTCACGCACTTTGGGTTTATTTTGCAGACGTGCAAGCGTATGAGCAACGTGATATCTGATCTTGACCGATTGTGGACGTTGTTGAACCAGTAGTGAAAGAGTACGAATAACACCGCGGCTCCCAATCGTGCGTCGAGGGAGGTTTGGCATGAACAATCCTGTTTTGCAGCGAATTTACGACTCAATTGCCTTGAGACTCTACGCTGCTTGCAAGAGTTGGGCGGGCGAAATGAGCCGCGATCGCCTGATCCTCGATGTGGAGAATGGCACCGTCAAAGACACGTCGGGAAAGACATGGCCGATTGAGATCATTGGCACTTACTCAAAGTTATCACACTCATGGAGATGGGCGTGGGCCAACGACGACAGTTCCGTGCCATCAGGGGTTACTTCTGCTTCTCGTAAGATGCACGATCTAGGAACGAAAATGCAATTGGCCGAGTTGGTTGATGAGTCGCTCGATATCGATCTTGAAGGGGCCACACAACTCGCAATGATTGCGACAGGTGTTTCGGGATGTCACGCATTGTATCCCGCCGAGCATAGTGCCGGATTCGTTTTCTTGGCGAGTCGAGTGCCCATCTTGGATGAGAACGCGCGGTCACCAGATTTGAGGCAAGCGGCGACTCGCATCGCCGAGGGACTTGCGGAACTTCCCATTGCTAGCCACGAGGTTGCAGTCGAGGGACTATTCGCTGAAACGGACGTAGCCGTACTGCGAAATGACAACATTCTTACAGCAGCGAATCCGCGAGGCGAGTCACTTACGATTGAGTTCGATCATGTCGGTGGTCGTATTGTGAAAGTGTCATTCCAGAGTGCTGGAAGTGCGACTCTGTCGTGACCGGTGATCCGGGATCATCGTGCGTTTGAAGGCGGCGCGGTTGCGGGGCGCGCCACACAGCGTGACCATAGTTCGCGGCTCGTTTACTACGATGGCGGCAACGCACCAAAAATCGTATAGTATCGGGCTCGTCCATTTCGTGGCCGCCACGCTGCTAGCGGCTGTTCCTCGTGCTCGCCGCTCGCTATGTCGCAAGGTCTCAACCCCGCTCAACACGATGCGGTTCACACGCTCTCCGGCCCGCTCTTGGTGCTGGCCGGCGCGGGGACCGGCAAGACGCGCGTCGTCACGTTTCGGATCGCCAACCTGATCCGCAACGGCACACGACCCGGGCAGATTCTGGCCGTCACGTTCACCAACAAAGCCGCGGGCGAAATGCAAGAACGGGCCTCGGCTCTGCTCGGCAAACGCGTCCCCGAAAAGCCCGAGATCTCGACGTTTCACTCGCTCTGTGTGCGTATCTTGCGGCGGCATATCGTGCGGCTCGGCTATCCGCAGGCGTTCACGATCTACGACCGCGGCGATCAAGAGAGCGTGGCCCGGGCGGCGCTGCGCGAGATTCGCGTCCCCGACACGATCATGCGTCCCGGCGATTTGGTGAACCAGATCAGTCGCTGGAAGACCGGCAGCGTGCGACCTCCACAGGCGGCGACGATTGCCGAGACCGACAAAGAGCACCTCGCCGCGATGGGCTACCGTCGCTATCAACAGGCGCTCAAGAACGCCGGAGCTGTCGACTTCGACGATCTGCTGCTGCTGACCGAAGAGTTGTTCGACGAACATCCGGCAGTCGTCGAGGCCGAGGGGTCGCGTTTTCGGCATCTGCTCGTCGACGAATATCAAGACACGAACGCGCCGCAGTATCGCATCATCAAGACGCTTGCCCTGCCGCATCGGAATTTGTGCGTCGTGGGTGACGATGACCAATCGATCTACGGCTGGCGCGGGGCCGAGGTGACGCATATCTTGCAGTTCAAACGCGATTGGCCCGAGGCGAAAGTCGTGCGGCTCGAGGACAACTACCGCTCGTTCGACACGATCATCGAGTTTGCCAACCGGCTGATCGCTCACAACAAAGTGCGGCATCCGAAAGTGCTCAAAGCCTTTCGCACGGGTGGCGAGACACCGCGGATCGTGCAATATGCCGACGAGAACATCGAGGCTGAGCAGGTCGTGAACGAGATTCGCCAGGCGATCTTTGCCCGACTCGCCGACCCGCGGGACTTTGCGATTCTGTTTCGCACCAACGAGCAGCCCCGGGCCTTCGAGACCGAACTGCGCAAGGCTAAGCTCCCCTACACGCTCATCGGCGGCATGTCGTTCTTTGATCGCCGCGAGGTGAAAGATGTGCTCGCGTATTTGAAGGTGCTCGTGCAGCCCAAGGACGAAGTGTCACTGCTGCGGATCATCAACGTCCCGGCCCGCGGTATCGGCCCCAAGGCAGTCGAGACGCTCAAGGCGGCCGCCACGGCTCAAGGGATGCTGACGGCCGAGTATCTGCCGAAGGCCCGCGAGCTGACCACGCTACCTCCCGCGGCCAAGGCCGGTATCGATGCGCTGCTGACGCTTCTCGATGACTTTCGCGTGCATCTCGAACAGCGCTCGCCCGTGGATGTGGCGGTCGATCTGCTCGCGGCGATAGGTTATCAGGACGAGATCAATCGCAACTACGACAAGCCCGAGGATCAGCAAGCCCGTTGGGCGACGGTCGAACAGGTGGTCAACTCGCTGGCCTCGTACATCGAGAAGAAGCCAAGCGGCACGCTGCTTGAGTTCCTCGACGAGATCATGCTCACCAGCCGCGACACGGACGACAAAGAATCGCAACTGGCTCGCAACGCAATCATGCTGATGACGATGCACAGTGCCAAGGGGCTTGAGTTTCCGCGGGTCTACATGGTCGGCATGGAAGAAGGCTTGTTGCCGCATCATCGCTCGGTGGCGGCCGAGGGGGCGGCGATCGACGAGGAACGCCGGCTGTGTTACGTCGGTGTGACGCGCGCCCGGGACCGCCTCACGTTGTCGCTCGCGCTCAATCGCATGAAATGGGGCAAGCCGCGGCCAACGATCCCCAGTCGGTTTCTGTTCGAGTTAGTCGGCAAGGAAGACAGCCCGCAGGCGCTCGCAGCGTTAGAGGCGGCAGCCGAGTTGGGCAAGGAAGCGCGAAAAGCTGAAAGCGGAAAGCCGAAAGCCGAACCCGGCAAGAAAGCAGGCGCTGCGGTCTCAAAGAACCCGAAGGCTCAACGCCCCAAGCCGAAGCGCTAGCCGCCCACTTTCTGCTTTCCGCTTACTGCCTTCAGCTTTTCCTTCACTCCCGGCACGATCCGCGTCGCGTTCTCGCTATACAGCTTCCGCAACACATCATCCGGCAAACCGATGCCATAAATGTTCCACAACCCCTGCGGCGGAAATGGGTTCTCGGCGTAGGCGAAATTCTCGTCCCAGGTTTCGAGGAACCGCCAGTGCGGCAGCAGCCGGTCACGCACACGGGGACCATCGGTGCCGAACATGAGGCGGTCTTGATACCGCAGAATGAAACGTCGGGCCGTGTATGGTTGTCGGCCCAACTCGGCAATCCGCGAGGCGATTTCGAGCACCAGATTCGGATGCTCGTCGAGCCAACCGGCCACGCGGTTCAGGTCCTCGGGGTCGAGCAAGTGAGCGCCGATGAACGTCGTCTGCGGATGACGTTTGACCACCCGCAGAAACGCGGCGAACAACTCATCTCGCCGTGGAAACTGCGGACCATAAAAGCTCCACTCGGGATGTCGGTGCAACTCCTCCCAACGTTCGTTCTTCTCATCAATCGGCAGAAAAAACGCGGCGGGGTCGGCGACATGGATGATGATCGGCATCCCCAGCCGACCGCACTCGGCCCAGATTGGGTCCCACCGCGGATCGTCGATCTTGATGAACGAGCCATCGGGATTGCGATACACCAGTCCGAAATCCTTGAACACTTTCAGACCGGTGACGCCCCGTGCATGAGCCGCCGCAAGTTGCTCGACCGTTCGTCGGGCAAACTCCGGTCGATGACAGTCCCAGCTACTCGGGTCGTCCGGCTTGCCTTGTCCTTGCCAATTCACATTCGCAAACACCACGAAGCGATCGCGATGCTTTTTCCACACGTAGTCGAGATGTTCGTCAAAGATGGGTCCCAAGGTCGCGTCGAGGCTCACGCTCATCGCGATGTTCTGATCGTCCATCAGCCGCACGTAGTCGTCGAGTTGTTCGACATTGTGCCGCAGACGGATGCGCGGATGCATATGGACATCGACCACCGGGAACTTGGCCCGTTGCGGTTGCTGCGGTGTCAGCCGCAACATCGACTGCGGGCGAAAGTTTTCCAGCAGAAGCTGCCGACCGTCACGACCATCGAGCACCGGGGGCTTGTCCTGAGCTGCGGCGGTATGAGCTGCCAAGCTGATTGCTACCAGGATCGAGAGAAGTCGCGTCATGAATCTCACCATCGATCGCTCAAGTATTGCTTGAAACTATAATTAGCCCAGGCCTTTAGGCCTGGGAGCAAGCCGGGCGAGCGCATCCCAAGCCTGCGGGGCTTAAGCCCCGAGAAACTCTGGGATCATCGCAATCTTGACTGCCCCAGGCCTGAAGGCCTGGGCTAATTAAAAACTCACGCCGACTACGTCACCGTCAATTCTTGCGTCCGACCGTTGAGTAGCGCCTGCACATCCGGCATCAGTCCGTAGGACAACGCGAGTACCTTGAGCGGGTGAACGGTCGGCTTCGGGCTCCCTTGCTCCATCTGAATCTTGCAGGCACTGCACTCGGTGGTGCCGGCCTGATGGTGGCCTTCGCGCAGAGCCGAGATCAACGGCCAACCGGCTCGCAGGCTGTCGCGATAATTCTCTTTCTTGAGTCCGAACATGCCGGCCATCCCCGAGCAGCCACGCTCAATCGGTTGCACGACGAGCCCCGGCACGAGCCGCAACAAACTCTCGCCCGGCGAGCCGTTGCCGAGCGCCTTCATGTGGCACGGTTGATGATACATCAACGTCGCGCGAACCGGCTTCAGGTCAAGCTGCAAAAGGCCACTCTGGTGCAACTGCCAGAGATACGTACAAGCCTCGACCGTGTTCTGAGCGACGAGCTTCGTGTCGTCATCATCGAGCAAGGCCGGATACTCGTGCGACAAACACAACGCGCTCGACGGCTCGGTGCAGACAATCGTGTACCCCTGCCGCACCGCCTCGGCCAAGATCGACACATTCTGCCGCGCGATACGCCGGGCGGGGATCAGCGCTCCGCTCGAAAGCATCGCCATGGCCGACTGCATCTGCTCGCCGGGAACATAGACCGGGATGCCGTGGTGTTCCAGGATTCGCACCAGAGCTTGCCCGAGTTGCGGATCGTGGTAGTTCACATAGGTGTCGACGAAAAAGAGCACCTTGCGACCTGTTCGCCGCGAAGGACGATTGAGCCGCCGACGTTGGGCCCAACGCATGAAACTGCGGCGGGCAAAGCGCGGCAACTTGCGTCCCTGGGCCAAGCCCGTGATCTTTTCGAGCAACCACCGCGCTTGCGGATTGGTGACTACCCAGTTCGCGATGGGACTGAGCATCACGCCGACACTGCTCAGAAAGTCGACCCGCGAGAGAATCCAATCCGAGAACCGCAAACCATCGTGCGCCACATAGGCCGCTTTGGCTTCGAGCATCAGCCGCGGAATGTCGACCCCCGCGGGACACTCGAGCCGACACATGTGGCAATTCACACACAGATCGGCGATCTCTTTGAAGTCCTCACGCTGGGCGGCATCCGGGGGCAGTTGACCGGTCAAAATGCCGCGCATGAGATTGGCCTTGGCCCGAGGCGACGCCTCTTCGCTGGGTGCGAACCGAAAGATCGGGCACATCCGCACTTCGGCGCTCTGCGAACGACACGCGCCGCAGCCGTTGCACGATCGGGCCGTCGCCGCGATCTCGGCCTCCTGCCAATTCAGTTGCAGCGTTACGAGTTGCTTCGGCGGCGCGACCGGCGCGGGTGTCGTGTTTACATCGGCCGCAACGAGCGGTTCCGTCACGGGGGCTACGGCTGGCACGACGGTCGCGTTCAAACGCAGCTGTTGCGCAGGGGACGCGGCTTCGTCGGCAATGACCTTGCCCGGATTGAGGATGCCGTGCGGATCGAAGAGCCACTTCACCTCGCGAAACACCCGGTACAAATCGCCGTACTGACGCGCGACATACTGCGAGCGACTGAGGCCATCGCCATGCTCGCCGCTGATCGTGCCTCCCGCGGCCCACAGCGCGGTGTACAACTCGTCGGCCACGGCGGTCATGGCCTGCACGTGCTCGGGATTGGCCAGATCGAGGAACGGCCGCAGGTGCAGTTGGCCGTGACCCGCGTGGGCAAACAGCGTGGCGGTCACCTGATGCTTCTTGAGAATGTTCTGCATCTCGACCAGGAACTTGGCCATGTTCTCGGGCGGCACCGCCATGTCTTCGACAAACGGCACCGCGCGGGTCGAGCCCTTGAGCCGATGCAGCGTCGGCGTCGTCTTGCGGGCCAACTGCCAGAACAAATGCATCTCGTCATCGCCGGTCGCCAGCCGCGAGTCGAACGCCAATCGCTTGCGATTCCGCACGCGATCGACGAGCAGCCGCATCCGCTCTCGCACCTCGGCGCCGTCGTTTCCTTCGATCTCAACGAGCAGCAGCGCCTCGGCCTCAGCCGGCAAAATCGAGTCGTATCGCGGGTCGTTCTCTCGGGCGAGACTCAAATGCCGACGGTCCATCAGATCGCAGGTCGACGGCTTGAACGCCAAAATCTCGGGCACCGCACGCACGGCCAGATCGAGGCTCGCGAACAGCAGCAAAGCCACGACCCGATGGCGCGACAACGGCTGGGTGGCCACGGTCAACTCGGTGAACAGCGCGAGCGTTCCCTCGGACCCGACGAGCAGTTGTGCCAAGTCGAGATAGTCGGGCGTGAGCACGCCGTGGAGATGGTAGCCCGAGCGATTGACCTTCGACTTGGGTTGGTGCCGCGCGATGGTCTCGCGCTCCCGGGTCAACAGTTCGACCAAGCGGTTGATCAGTTCGCGCTTCTTGTCGTCGGGATCGGCGCTGAGCCCCGCCACGAGCGGCTCGCGGCCCGCTTCCATGATCGTGCCATCGGCGAGAACGCACTTCAGCCGGCGCACGTGGCGACGCGTCGAACCATGCACGAGCCAGTGACTGCCCGAGCCATCGACCGCCACGACGCTGCCCATCGTGGTCACATGACTCGTCGCGGGATCGGGGCCGAACTGACGACCGGAGCGGCGGAGAAAATCGTTCAGGCGCTCGTGAACCACGCCGGGCTGCACGGTCACCTGATCGGCTTCGACGCGGAGCACGCGCCGCAGATGGGTCGAGAAATCGAGCACGATGCCCGGCCCGAGCGACTCGCCGGCCAAGCCGGTTCCCGCGCCCCGTGCGTGAATGGGTATCCGTTGGCTCGCGGCGTACTGCACCGAAGCGGCGACATCGTCGGTCGAGCGGGGACGCACCACACAGCGCGGCGCGATCTGATAGTTGCTCGCGTCGGTGGCATATAACTGGAGAAAGACATCGTCGGCCCGGACTTCGCCGCGCACGATGCCGCGCAGATCTTCGACGATGCGTTGTCGTTCGGGATCCATGACGTGGCTCACCTCGCTGAGGTAACGCCATCGCCTCCTTGACGGGCCTGCGAGATGCGTGCCATTTGTTGCCGGTAACGTTCGTGAGTTTCGAGATCGAAGGCTGCGAGATGCTCGGTGGGCGTGTGACGATAAATCGCCCCGCAACGATAACAGTTCAAGCAATCACCCAACGTGAAAAAGAACACCACGTCGACGAGCGCCGTGGCGAACAAGATCGCATAAGCGACGTACGTGTAATAATACGCCCAGGCAATCGAGCTGGCCACGATGCCGACGAGCACGATCGCCACGCCGATCCGCGGCGAGAAGTCTTTGCGGACAAACAAGTCGGTACTGGGGCAGACCAAGCAGCGCTGTAGTTTGCCATCGACCACCGCCCCGGTGGGGATCGGGTACTCGACCGCACAGGCCGGACAAGCGAACGTCGCGGCCTGGGCCGGAATCTCGGTCCGTGCTTCGCTATGGCACTTCGAGCAGTTAAAGATGATGTTCATGGATTGCAAGCGTAAGCGTTTCGTAGGGTGGGTCGAGTCCGCGAGGCCCACCGGGGACAATGACGAATGTCGAAGTTCAAATGCCGAAAGAATGACGCTCGAATGACCAATGTCGAATTCGTCCCCCTATCATATCGGATAGCCGAGTTCGCCCGACAGTAGTGCGGCGATCATTTCACCCAGGAAAACGCCGATCACGCCGACGTACAGGATCCCCGTGGCACTCTGCGTGTTCGGAATCCGCAGCGTTTGCCAGCTCATCCAGGCCATGATCGCGGGACCGACCAGACCGGCCAGCCACCGCATGGTGAGCAGCGCCGTGTGCGTGACGGTGAGCGGTGTGTCACTCGCGAACAACATGCTCAGCCCCAGGCCGCACACCACCCCACGCACAATCACGGCCAAGCCCATGAGCACGATTAGTCGGTCGAGCGGCGCGAGCTTCATGCTGGGCGAGTTGAGATACCAATGGCCCAAGAGCATCGCAGCCATCGTGGTCCCCAACAAAGCCGCGGACGCGACCGGTTCGAGCCACCGCAACACGCCGATCGAGCCGGCCGTGTCGACATAGCCAGCGGCACTGAGCCACAGGCCCATGAGCGTCACGATCGCGATCAATGTCAGCACGACGACGCCGGGTTTTGGTTGTTCGTAAAGCCACAGCACCGCACCGACATAGCTCAGCACCGCGGCCGTGATCGCCGACCAGGTCGCGAGCGCCGCGTCGCTCGGGCTGCTCCACGCGATCAACGCCGCCAACACGTTCAGCCCGAGCACCACGTACAGGTTGTTGCGATAGTAGCCGCTGGTCACCAAACGCGGGCTGGTCACGGCCATCGCAGCCGACAGACCGCACGCCAAGCGGAGCAAGAAATGAAACAGACCGACCAAAGCGAGTTACTCCGCACGAGCGGCGACTAAAAAAGAGTATCCATCACGTTCCGCGTGATGTGCACTTCGACAGATTCAGCACAAATTATCTAGTCAGAAATCGGGATCATTAACCACGTCCTCCGCCATCACGCGGAGCGTGATGGATACACTATTTGCCAGCCGCACTTTGCCGCAGGACGGGTCTCCGGGCCGGTCCATAAACTTTGACAGGGCCGGGACGGGACTGGAGACCCGTCCTACGGAAGAAGCCAAGGGACCGTCCGCGATCAACCTCGACCGTTGCCGTAGATCAACGTCATCACCTCGGCCCGACTGGAGAGATGCGAACGGAAAATGCCGCGCATTGCCGAAGTCACGCACATGCTGCCGGGCTTGCGGACACCGCGGATCGTCATGCACGAATGCGACGCTTCGACCACGACCGCCACGCCCTTGGCGTCGAGCTCCGAGACGAGCAGATCGGCGATCGTCTCGGTCATGCGTTCCTGGACTTGCGGGCGACGCGCCACGCACTCGACCGTTCGGGCCAGCTTGCTCAAGCCGATCACGCGACCGTTGGGCAGATAACCGATATGGGCCCGACCGATGAACGGCAGCATGTGGTGCTCGCACATGCTGTTGAAGCTGATGTCTTTGACGAGCACGACCTCGTCGTATTTCTCGGTGAAGAACTTGCGCAGGTGCAGTCGCGGGTCTTCGTGCAGGCCGCTGAACAGCTCGGCATACATGCGGGCCACGCGAGCCGGGGTCTCGAGCAGTCCCTCGCGATCGGGATCTTCGCCGACCGCGGCGAGAATTTCGCGCACCGCTCGTTCGATTCGGGCGTGGTCGACTTTCGCGCCGGTCGCAACCGGGTTGGGCGAGTCGTCGAGTTCGCCATGAAGACTGCCGTGCGTATCGTCGGATGAGGGCATGCCAAAGGCCTAATAGGGGTGTTGCAAGCTGCAAGTAGGGAAACGTTCGATCTTAGGTCCCGGCCCCCAGCGGGGTCAAGCGACCCGTGATGAACGACATCGTCGCTCCAGGAACCGCATTCGTCAGCGGACCATAGAAGTGAATACAGCTCATCGCGATAACTGACAGCGAACCCTGGGTGCGTTTCTCGCTGCAAACGCGGTTGACCACGAAATCGCGACAAAAAGCAGGTCGATTTTTTTCGACAAGTCGCCGGTCCCAATTACCATGG
>JAEUIL010000133.1 GCA_016794255.1 Planctomycetaceae bacterium
CTCTGTGATGGGGCGCGAGCCGATGCCTGACGATCGGCCGCAAGACGAGACCCCGTCGGTCCATAGACTCCAATCTAAACACGACTGCGTAAGATGCGAGAAATTTTGCGGATAAGTCGACCGCACCGCCGGAATCGCCACCCTACAATCGCTACAGACCCTGCTGAAGAGTGGTATTGCTGGTGTGGTCGTCGCCGAATTTTCAGGCCGTTTTCACTCGCCGCTCGCCTCGCGTCTCCCCCGGGCAAGATCGATCCGTCCGGCAATGGCGACGCCGACGAGCAACAGCCCCAGCAGACTGACGATCGCGAGCCGAGCGCTGCCGGTTTGGAGCACGATCAAGCCGAAGAGAAACGTCCCCATGAAGCTGGTCGTCTTGCCCGAGAGATTGAAGAAGCCCATGAACTCGGCCGCCCGATCCGGTGGCGTGAGCTGGCTCATCACGGAACGGCTCACCGATTGAATGCCCCCCATCACCAGGGCCACGACCACGCCGAGGCACCAGAACATCAGCTTGGTCGTGATGAAATAGGCGACGACGAGCAACACGCCCCACAGGATCCAGCAGAGCCATAACGCTCGCATCGCACCCCAGCGATCCGCGATCCGGCCGACCGCCATCGCCCCCGGGAAGGCGACGAACTGGATCATCAAGATCACCTGGGCCAGCTCGGCCGAGGTGAACGACAGCTCGCGCGTGGCGAACGTCGAGGCCTGACTGATAACCGTCTGCACCGCATCGTTGTAGAACAGAAAGCCAAGCAAGAATAGGAACAGCATCGGCAACGCGCGGATGTGCAGCAAGGTGGAGCCAACCTGCCGGAAAGACCGCACCACGATCGATTGATCCGACGAGCCAATCACGCGCGGCGGCGCTCGATCGCGAAGCATCATGATCGCCGGCAACGAGAAGACGGCCCACCAGACGCCGAGCAACACCAGACCAGCGCGCAGCTGGGCGGCGAGCGAGTCGAGTCCCACGGCCGGTCCGAACTGCAACAGTAACATCGCCACGACGAGCGACAATCCGCCGCCGATGTACCCGAGTCCGAAACCCCAGGCCGAGACGCGATTGATCGAATGCTCGTCGGTCAACTCGGGCAAAAAGCCGTTGTAAAACGCCAGCGACAGTTCGAACATGAACGCCGCCAGGATGAACAGGGCCGTGATGACCCACGGATACTCGACGGGCGTCCCCGCGAGTGCGATCATCGCCAGAGCACCGGTGAGCGCCGAGCCAGCGAGCCAACCCCGTTTATTGGCCCGGGCGTCGGCCCACGCGCCGCAGACCGGCGAGCAGAGCCCGGCCAAGAACATCGACGCGCCAATGCCCCAGGCCCAAACGACGTCCCCCGTCCGCTGCCACGTGTCGCTGGCAAAGACGACATGCAGCAGATAGCCGTTCAAGATCGTGATCGAGAGCGTCGAATACGCGCTGTTCGCCCAATCGTACATCGCCCACGCCCAGAGTTCGCCGCGGGAGACGTTTGCGGCAGAAGCGGTGGGAGAATCGGTCAGCATGATGCGTCGTGTTGAATCGTTGGGGTAGAGCGAGTGTCTTCCGTAGGGAGGGTCTCTCGGCCGGTCCACGTCCTGTCAGCGTTCCATGGTCGGGACTGGAGACCCGACCTACTGAATGCACAAGTGGGCCATGATACCCGACCTACGAATGAAAATTACTCATGCCGCAGGGCTTCGATCGGGTCCATCTTGGCGGCTCGGCTCGCGGGGTACAACCCGAACAAGACGCCGACGCCGACCGAGATCAAAAACGCCACGATCACCGACCAGAGCGCGATGTGCGGCTTGAGCTGGCGAATGTTGTCGGGCAAGGCCGTC
>JAEUIL010000146.1 GCA_016794255.1 Planctomycetaceae bacterium
CGCTGCGAAGCTTCCTGCGCATGGCTCGATTGGGGGTGATTCTTGATCAGCCGGGCGTACGTTTCACTCGCTTGCGACCATTGTCCGAGTTGTTCGTAGCACTTGCCCGCCTGCAATAACCCCAACGCTTGCCAAGTCGGATAAGCGTAAACTGTTTCGACCCGCAGATACTCTTTCAACGCGGCCTCGTAGTTCCGCTGATGGAAGTACGTCTCGGCGAGCATCCATTGCGCCATCGCCGCAGTTTCCGAACGACCACCCCGGGGCGAACGAATCACACGTTGGTAGGCCTCGCGCGCTTCGTCGAACTCAGCGGCCGACGCGTGAGCGCGGCCAATCACGTAGTCAACTTCGTACTGCTGCTCGAACTGCGGAAAGTCAGTCGCAATCTTCTCCGCAATCTCGCGGGCCTCGGTGAACTTCTTCTGCTGCACCAGAATCTGAGCGCGGCGGAGCGGCACCATCGCGGCCCAACTCGGTTTGACCTCGCCCGACGCTTGGGGCGCGAGCGCCTCAAGTCGTTTCAACGCAACATCGAACTGACGCTGACGATACGCGGCCTCGGCCAGCCAGAACTCGGCGAGCGGTCGCAGGGCGTGCTGCGGCGCCAGTTCGATGATCCGCGTCAGCGGCGTGGTCACGTCGGCCCATTGTTCCGTTTGCATCGCAAGCTGTCCCTGCAAATACAGGGCGTGAATCAAGATGTCGCCCGAGGTCTCGCGTTTGATCAAGGCGTCGAGCCAGGTGCGAGCTTGTTCGACTTGTTTCGCTTCCAGCGCCAACTCGGCGAGGCGATACGTCACGTCGCTCCAGTAGCGCGACTGGGGATGGTCACGGGTGAGTGACTCGAACGCCTGCCGGGCTTCGGTCGGCTTGCCGGCCTGTTTCCAGGCCCAACCGGCGTTGTAGAGCAACAGATCGGCCGTGATGCCCGGCGGAGGCGTGGCAACCAAGCGTTGATACGTCGTCGCCGCCTGCTCGAACTTGCCTTGCTTTTCGGCGGCCCGAGCGGCGTGATAGGCCGACAAGTTGGGATCGATCGACGCGCCGTTCTGAGCAAGCGTGGCGATCAGGTCGGCCGCGATCGTTTCGTCCTCGATGGCCATCGCCGCTTCGGTGAGCGCTTCGGTCGTGGCCTTGCGCAGCTCGTCGCTCGGTTTCGTGGCCAGGAACGCGCTGAGCGCTTGTTTGGCTTGTAGCGCGTTCTTGGTGCGTGCATAGCAAATGGCCAACTGCGCTCGCGCGGCCTGTTCGCCATCGCTGGCGGGCTGTTTCAGATACTGCACGAGGGCCGGGATCGCCGCGTCGAACTGGTTCTGCGTGACGAGCACCGCCGCCTGCAAACGCCACGCCTGCTGACGAGTTTCGACGAGCGCGGCATCGGTCGAATCGAGCACCGGCTTTAAGGCTTTGAGCACACCCGGACCGCGGCCTGCGGCTTGATACGCCAGTGCGAGCAGATAGTGGGCCGAGATACGATCACGGGGGGCGGACGCATCCGCTTTCGCGTTCACCGGTCGTGCCAAGGCAGGCTCGAGCAACTGAATCGCCTCGACGGTCTTGTTGGCCGACAACAAATCGCGGGCCAAATGCAACTCGGCCGTAATACGCTGGGCGTGATCGGGGTACTGCCGCACGAACCGATTCGCCGCCGCGATGAGCTGCGGTTGATCGCCATTCGCCACGGCCGTTTCGATCAGCCCCAACAGCGCTTGTGCGGCTTGATCGCCCGAGGACGAAGCGCTCGCGGCACGCTCAAACCACGGCCGGGCCTCATCGGTCTTGCCCGACTGTGCTAGGTGCTGGGCGACGGCCAGCGACATCTCGGCGAGCTGCGGGTGCTTGGCGTTCGCGGCGATCGCCGCTTCAAAAGACCGCACCGCCTCGGCCGGCGCTTTGCGTTGCAGTTGAAGCATGCCAAGCTGGTAACGCGCGTCGGCCGCGAGTGTCGAACTAGCGGGGATCGCGCCGAGAATGGCTTCGGCATCGCCGGTTTTGTTCGCCGACAAGTACGCCTGCGCAAGTCCCAACCGAGCCTGGTCCACGAGCGGACTGGTGGCGTATTTGACGATCAGCGTCTGATACGCCTCGACGGCTTTGTCGGTCGACTTTTGTCGGACGTGCAGTGTCGCCACGCGCAGCCAGGCATCGTCGGACCAAGCGTCGTTGCGGGCGATCGCTTCGTCGTACACCTTTAGCGCCTCGGCCGGCTTGTTTTGCCGTTCGAGAACTCGCCCCAATCCGAGCCGGCAATCGCCGCACAGCGCGCCTTGCGGGAAGCGTTCGAGCCCTTCGCTGTAGAACTTCATCGCCTTGTCGGCATCCCCTTTTTCGAGCGCGATGTCGCCCAAATAAGCGAGCACGTAGGCATTCAGCTTGTCGGACGGATACTCGTTGATGAACCGGGTGAGCTGCTCATTCGCGCGATCATAGAGCTTGGCGAAGTACGCCGACTCGCCGGCTCGATACAGGACTTTTCGTCCGAGCGCATCGCCCATGCGGCGTGTGAGCAGCGACTGAAAGTGATCCGCGGCGGCGACGTAATCATGCAGTTGCACGAGGGTCTCGCCCAAGTAGAACCGCGCTTGATCGCTCTGCAAATGCGTCGGATGTGCAGCGAGAAACGCCTGAAACGACTCGCGAGCCTGTTGCCAATGACCTTGGCTGTAGTGCGTCGAGGCGTTGAAGAACTGATCGTCGGCCGGGGCCGCGACGACGGTTGCTCGCGGAGCCTGCGCGATCGTAATGAATGTGATGACTAGGATGAGCCAGCGCATGGAATTCCATTCCCGAGGTGGGGAGCCGCGTCCATTCGACACACTTTGGGGCGGGGCATGCTACGCTTGCCTCGCAACCCCAAGCAAGACCGATTGCGGCCGACTGCGTGCAGTACTAGCTGATAGCAACGGTTGTGCAACCTAACCCTATGACAGGTTGTCACGCCGCAGGATCGGCAAAATTCGGCCGATCGCGCACGCCGTTGGATTCGTCGAACGTTAAGGCTTTTTACCCAACGCTAACCCAGAAAACCCGGTTCGATTGCTTTACTTGCCCCCGCTAATGACGTAGACGCTTGGGGGTCGAATGCGTCACTCACGTAGGCCGAAACGTCCCCTGATGCGACGGTGCGGCTCGTAGACGTCGGTTTTGGACTCAGTCGAGCATTGATCAGAAAGCTAATGTCATGGAATCGAACGCAGGTTTGCTGATTGTCGGAATCGTGGTTCAGTTCCTACTGGGCGGCGCGTTCGGTTGGTGGCTGCGTGGCTCACCCAAGGTGCAAGTCGTCACGGAACCGATGCCCGAGGAGCTGCGCGATCTGGTGGCCGAGAATCGTCGCCGGGCCGATGAGATGCAGGTCACGATGAGCACCTTGCAGCAGTTGACCGGCGGTATTGGCAAAGAAGTCGGCGATCACTCGAACCGCGTGCAACAAATCAGTTCGGATCTCAGCACCGCCGCCGCGGGCAAAAACGGCGTCGAGCTGCAAATGGCCTTGCAAGACGCTGTGCGCGAAGTGACCACGGCCAACGAAAAACTGCAAAACCAATTGCAAGACGCCGAACGCAAACTGGCCGAACAGGCCCATGTGATTCAAAAGCATATCGAAGTCGCCCGCACCGACAGCCTCACGGGCGTGCTCAATCGTCGTGCATTCGACGAAGAAATCTCGCGCCGCGTCGCCGAGTTCCAACGCTATCGCACGCCGGTGTCGCTGCTGATGGCCGACATCGACTTCTTCAAGAAGTTCAACGACACGCACGGGCATCAGGCGGGCGACGAAGTCATCAAGCTCACCGCGCGGACGTTGACTGGCGCGATGCGTGATGTCGATTTGGTCTGTCGTTATGGCGGTGAAGAGTTTGCCGTGATCCTGCCCGCGACCGAGTTGCTGGGCGGTGGCATGGCGGCGGACCGAGCTCGCACGGCGATCGAAGCCGCAGTGCTCGAGTTCGAGGACAAGACGTTGCACGTCACGTTGAGTGCCGGCGTGGCGTCGGTCATGCCGGGCGATGACGTGAGCCAACTCATCAAACGGGCCGACGCGGCGCTGTATCAATCGAAGCACAGCGGCCGCAACTGTGCCCACTATCATGATGGCGAGAAGATTTACCGCACCGGCGACATCCCGGCCCATGCCGCGCCCGCCGTCGAAGCCCCGGCCAAGCCCGCGGCACCGGTCGCCGCGGCTCCCGACAACGATCCTTTGCACCAATTGCCGAACAGCGAAGCATTTCAGAACGAATTGCGTCGCCGTTTGGAACAGCAACGCAAATACCGCACGCCGGTGACCGTGTTGCTCACGGCGATCGACAACCTGGCGATGCTCCGCGAACGACACGGCGAGGAAGGTGCCAGCTTGATCGTGCGTGCCGCAGCTCAGTTGCTCAAGGCCACCTCGCACGAACACGACACGCTAGCCCGCGTGGCCGACGATCGCTTTGCGATGGTGCTGCCCGGTACGAACGAAGAGAA
>JAEUIL010000154.1 GCA_016794255.1 Planctomycetaceae bacterium
TCGCCCGTCATGCCGCGAGTTCGTTTTGATGCCCTCTACCTGATCGGCCTGGGGTTGCTCTGTGTCGGAGCCGCGGTCTACGTGCTCACCGCGCACTCGGGCCAAAACGACTTGCAGGCCCAGGTCCGCGCTGTCAAGCGACTCGACCAAATTCCGTTCGACGGCCAACAAGCGTTCGACTATCTCTCGACGATCTGCGCCCTCGGCCCGCGTGTTAGCGGCACGCCGGGCATGCAGAAGCAGCAGGCGTTGCTCACCGAACACTTTGAAAAACTCGGCGGGAAAGTGACTCGCCAAGAGTTCCAAGTGCGTCACCCGCTCGATGGCTCGGCAGTCTCGCTGTGCAATCTCATCGTGTCTTGGCATCCCGAGCGTAAACGCCGGTACCTGTTGTGTGCTCATTACGACACACGCCCGTACCCCGATCGCGATCCGGTCAACCCGCGCGGTGAATTCGTGGGTGCCAATGACGGCGGGAGCGGGGTGGCGCTACTCATGGAGTTGGCCAAGCACATCCCCACGCTCAACGGCAGTCACGGCGTCGATTTTGTCCTCTTCGATGGTGAAGAGCTTGTTTACAACGAGCAAACCGACAAATACTTCCTCGGCTCGGAATACTTTGCCCGCGCCCACGCCGCCGACAAGAACCGTCCTGCGTATCGACATGGCTTGTTGTTCGACATGGTCGCCGGTGCCGATCTGCGAATCTATCTCGAAGGCAACAGCATGAAATTCGCCCCACGGCAGGCTGGCGAGTTATGGCTCCGCGCCGAGAAGCTCGGCGTCCGCGAGTTCGTGCGGCAAGTCAAGCACACTGTCAACGACGATCACATTCCGCTCAACGAGATCGCCCGGATTCCTACGTTCGATGTGATCGATTTTGATTATCCGCATTGGCATACCAGGCAAGACACGCCCGGCAACTGCTCGGCACTGAGCTTGGCCAAGGTCGGTTGGGTGGTCTTGGAATGGTTGAAGATCGCGGTGCGTTGACCGTTCTAGCCAAGACTTCTAAATTGAGTCTTGCTGTGGTTCGTGGGTCTTAAGTCTTAAGCTCGTCAAGTCTGCCGTTATGCTTACTACTCTCCCGCCGGGAGAGGATGTCGAACGCAGTGAGACAGGTGAGCGTGTTTGCAGCTTCGACGACCCTCATCCTGCCTTCGGCCACCTTCTCCCGGCGGGAGAAGGACAAAAATCTCCACGAAAGTTGAAGTACACACACCCACCATGCTCATGGACCCGTTTCGAACCTGTCTGGCGCTAGGCCCACTGGCCGTGTATGCACTGCTATTGGCGGTCATGCACCTGTCGCGCCGCGCCTGGGTCGTGAACGGCAATCGCGATCTGATCACCCTGGGCGTGGCAGTGTCGGGCATGGTGCTCATCGGCCCAATCGAGCTACTGATGCCCGCCGAGCATTGGGTCGCCCAGCGTGGTTATGCCTGGCTGGTCGTGATGGTGATTTATGTCGTCGTGCTGTCCCTCGTCGCGCTTTTGGGGCGACCGCGGATCACGGTCTACAACATTACCCCGGCGATTTTACGTCCGATCCTCGCGCGGATTGCTGCGGCTCTCGACCCCCAGGCACGTTGGGCCGGCAACAGTCTCGTGCTACCACAACTGGAAATGGAACTGCACGTCGAGGCGATGAGCCCGATGCAAACCGTCTCGATCGTGGCGACGCATGAAGAACAAGAACTCGTCGGTTGGAAGCGTTTGGAAGTCGAATTGATCGACGCCCTGCGCGGCGTGGAGCGGACGCGCAATCCCTGGGGCTATCTGTTTGTCTCGGTTGCGTTGCTCTTTGGGGCGCTGGTCGCCCTGCAGTTGATCGTCTATCCCGACGCCGTGGCGCAGGGCTTTTCGGAAATGATGCGGCTCGATTAAACTCGCCCGCCGGACTGTTCTTCTTCCCCGCCTGGTGGCCCGTATGTTTGTGTACTTCGACCTGGGCAATGTGCTCCTGTTCTTCTCGCATCGCCGCGCGGCTGCGCAGTTGGCCGCCCTTGCCCAGTGCGACGCCGAAGAGGTGTGGCAATTCACGTTCGCGTCGGATCTCAATCACCGTTGCGACGCCGGCCGCGTTTGAGCTGCCGAATTCTGCAACATCTTTCGCGATCGTTTCCGCTGCTCAGCGTCGGACACCGCGATCCGCACGGCTGCCAGCGACATTTTCACGCCCAACACGCCGATGCTCGAAACCCTCGTCGGCCTCAAACAGGCCGGTCACCGTATCGGCGTGCTCTCCAACACCTGCGATATGCATGTTGAGTGGCTCAACGAACATCGTCGCTTTCCGCCGTTGCTCGACATCTTCGACTGCCACATCTACAGCTATCGCGAACAGCTCATGAAACCCCATCGCGACATCTATCTCCGGGCTGCCGAAGTCGCGGCAGTCAAACCTGCCGAGGTGCTGTACGTCGACGATCTCGAGCCGAACGTGATCGGCGCTCGCGCCGCGGGTTTCGATGCCGTACCCTACACAACGCCCGAGGCGTTTCACGCCGCACTCGCCGAACGCGGTCTGCAGCACGTGTAGATTTACACCTGACTATTTTTTCATACCGTACTCTTCGAGCTTGCGGTACAACGTGGCTCGACCGATCCCGAGCAGCTTGACCGCTTCGCCGATGTTGTCGCCGGTCCGTTTCATCGCCTCGACAATGAGCTTCCGCTCCCACTCATCGATCCGCAGACTGCCGATCTCGTCGCTCGACTCGACTCCGTCGTCACGCAAACTCAGATCACGCACCTGAATCAGATCGTCGGTCGCGAGCACCACGGCGCTATCGATCACGTTGCGTAACTGCCGCACATTGCCGGGCCAGGAGTAACCGAGCAACCGACTCCGCGCCTCGGGCGAGAGTTTAATGCCCGGTCGATTTTGCACTCGGGCGTAATGTTGCAGAAAGTAATCAACGAGCCGGCCGATGTCGTCGCCCCGTTCCCGTAGCGGCGGCGCGATCACCTCAAACACCGCGAGTCGATAGTAAAGGTCTTCGCGAAATTTTTTCTCGCGCACGTATTGCAGCAGATCGCGATTCGTGGCGGCGATCACACGCACGTCCACCTTCACCTCGTGTGTGCTCCCGACCGGCTGGAACGGATGCCCCTCGAGGATCCGCAGCAACTTACCCTGTCCAGCCAACGGGAGTTCGCCGATCTCATCCAGAAACAACGTGCCGTGGTCGGCTTGCTGAAAGAACCCCGCATGGTCGCGCTCGGCCCCGGTAAACGCTCCCGCGCGATGACCAAACAACTGGCTCTCCATGAGCTCGCCGGGGATCGCAGCGCAGTTGACCGCCAACAACGGCCGGGTCGCACGATTGCTGACCCGATGCAGAGCCCGGGCGATCAACTCTTTGCCGGTACCGCTCTCGCCGCGAACCAGCACACTGCCGCTGGCGCGTCCCAGCTTGGCAATTTTCTCCTTCAACTCGCGCATCGCCGGACACTCGCCGACCAAATCGTCATAGCCGGGCTGCGTATCCTTGAGTCGATTGAAGTCGGTCTCCATCAGCGACTCTTTGAGCGCGCGATCGAGCGCGACCGCGGCCAGATTGGCGAGCTCGACGGCAAACTCAAACTGCGACTCGGTGAACTTGCCCCGCTCCAGATACGCGTGCAAGGCACACAGCACCTGACCGTCGAACACGAGCGGCACGCAAATCGCGTCGGTGTAACGATCCGAGAACTGCGTGTCGACCAACTGCTCGGGCATGTCCGTGATCCACACGGCACGTTGCCCCTGACAGACTTTCTGGGTCAGATCGTCGTCCAACACGATCGGCTGTTTCGACCGCTCGGGCATCACCACCGCCGGCTTGAGTGCGCCATTCTCGTCGATCAGCAAATAGCCGACCGCCGACACCCGCAATTGCTTGAGTAGAGCTTCGAGCACATGGTGCATGACCACCGCCGGATCGCGGCAGCCGAGCAGCTTGATGCTCAGGCGATGCAGCGCGACCAGCTCGCCGCCGTCGTCGCCGGCCGAGCGCAGATGCCGGCTGGCCAAGCGCTCGCTGCGATCGGTCACGCGGACGTCACGCACCACCACCGTCTGCGTGATCGCGGGTTGATCGTAATTCGTCAGCGGTCGCGTGCCGTCGTCGATCACGAGTCGAAACTCGGTCGAGCCGAGGCGGATCGTGTGACCATCGTCGAGCACGGCCTCGTCGATCTTTTGGTCGTTTACGTAGGTGCCATTGCGGCTGCCACAGTCCTTGAGATGCCACTGACCGTTTTCATGGCGGATGATAGCGTGGACCCGCGAACAGAGCGGATCGGTCAGCACGATGGCACACTCGATGCCGCGACCGATTTCGACAGCGCGCGAAGCATCGAGCGGGTACTTTTCACCCACGTGCGGACCGGCGGTCATTTTGAGAAACGTTTCCACGGCACACTCGCTCGGGCGCTGGTTGTCAGGCCGGTTCACCTCAAGTCGGCCGCTCGGACGCTAAACCCGCGCTGAATTATAAACGTCCCCGCCCCCCGCTGGCACCCTCAGTCGCGGCATAAAGCGGAATCGTTTACCGTCTGGTCAATAAAGTTCGCCGGTGCAATTCGTCCCGGGACGCGATACTCCGCCGCAGGCCGGTTGCCTAGAATAGAAGCAACTCCTCCGCCGCATCCACTCCATCCCGACCGGAACCCTGCGACCATGTCCCGACACGACGCGACAGCCGACGTGGGACTGCTCGTCATCGGTCACGGCACCCGCGATACCGAGGGGCTCGCCGAGTTTGAGCAGGTCGTGGCCCACGCAGCCGAGCGCTATGCTGATCAAGTCGTCGAGCGGGGTTATCTCGAGTTGGCCGAGCCCACGATCTTGCAGGGAATCGCGCGGCTGGTGGAACGTGGCGTCCGACGGATCGACGTGGTGCCGCTGCTGTTGTTTGCGGCAGGGCATGCCCGGCGCGATATCCCCGCGCTGCTCGCCGAGGCCCGTGGCCAATTTTCACAGGTCGAGATTGTGCAGCACGATGTGCTCGGATGTCACCCGCGGGTCGTTGAGCTTTCGGCGCTGCGCTATCGCGAGGCCCTGACGGGACACGAGCCCGTCGCGGCCGAGGAAACCGCTTTGGTCTTGGTCGGACGTGGCAGTCTCGATAGCGATGCGACCGCGGCGATGCTCCGCTTTGCCGAGTTGCGACGCGAGCTGACGCCGGTCCGCGACTGCTGGGTGGGGTTTGTCGCAATGGCGAAACCAACCTTGGCCGAGGCCTTGCAGCAGGCGGCGACCAGCGACGCGCGACGGATTGTCGTGCAACCTCACCTGCTCTTTCGCGGCCAGCTGTTGGCCGACGTGGAACAGGCCGTCGCGAATGCACGTCTGATCGCGCCCCACAAACATTGGCTGATCGCGCCCCGCTTGGGTGTGCATCGGTGGCTGGTCGAAACTTGGGAAAACCTCGGGAATCTTACGAAAATGCGGGACCGGGAAACTCAATCCTCAGCAGGACACTGATCTTGCATGGGCTCCCCCCAGCGGATAGCATCCCCGGTAAGTTGTTGAAGCCGGGGCACTTATGTAGCCGGTTCACTAAATAATTTGCCACAAGGTTGTTTGCATATGATCGCTCATCGTCGGATCGGCGCGGGCCGCGTGTTGTTGGCATCGTTGGTACTTGTTGCCGGACTGTGGGGTTTGCGTCCCGCCGCGGCCGAGATCACGCCGGGCAAATATGACACCCGCATCGCGGGCATCGTCACGCAGTTGATGAGCAAGCAACACTTGACCCGGCACGACTTGGATATCGAAATTGCCGAGCGGACGATCACGTCGTTCGTCAAGTCGCTCGATCCGCTTAAGCTGTACTTCTATCAGTCGGACATTGACGAGTTCACGACCCGCAAGCGGGAGCTGCTCGCGCAGTTCGAGCGGGGCAATAACGTCGATGTCGGCTATGCCGTCTTCAAACGGTTTCTGCAACGCGTTGACGAGCGCGTCGGCTTCGCCGAGGAGTTCCTGAAAGTACAGCACGACTTCACGCTCGACGAGTCGATTGTCTCCGATCCCGACGCGGCCACTTACGCCAAGACCGTCGATCAGGCCCGGGACCGATGGCGGCGGCGGATCAAGTACGACCTGCTCGTGCTCAAGGCCGAGAAGGTGACCGGCGACGAAGCGGTAGCCCGATTGACGCGGCGTTACCAGGGGTTTGCCAAGCGGATGAAGCAAACCGGCTCGGACGAACTGCTCGAGATGTTCCTCACGGCTCAAACCACGGCCTACGATCCGCACTCGACTTATATGTCGCCCAGCTCGCTCGAGAACTTCGAGATTCAAATGCGGCTGGAACTCGACGGCATCGGCGCGCTGTTGCAATTCGAGGATGGCTACACCGTGATCGCCAAGATAATCCCGGGCGGCGCGGCCGACAAGGACGGTCGGCTCAAGGCCAAGGATCGTTTGGTGCAGGTCAGCGGGCCGAATGGCGAGATGGTCGAGACGCTCGACATGAAGCTAAACGACGTGGTGCAATTGATCCGCGGCAAGGCGGGGACGGTCGTGCGGTTGACCGTGCAGCCGGCCGGCGGCGTCGAGAAGAAAGAGTATCAAATCACCCGTGCGAAGATTGAACTGAGCGACAGCGAAGCTCGCGGCGAGGTCGTCGAGCGCGGCGCGGATGGTCGCACCTATCGAGTCGGCATCATCGACCTGCCGAGTTTCTACATGGACATGGAAGGGGCCCGGCTCAACAAGCCCGACTATAAGAGCACCACGCGCGATGTCGCCAAGTTGCTCGAAGACTTCAAGGCCAAGAACGTCGATGCCGTGGTGCTTGACTTGCGTCGCAACGGCGGTGGTTCGCTCACCGAAGCGATCAGCCTGACCGGGTTGTTCATCGACGAAGGCCCAGTCGTGCAAGTCAAGGACAAGGACGGACGTACGCAGACGTACAACGATCCGGAGCGCGGCGTGGCTTGGGATGGCCCGCTGGTGGTGTTGGCCAGCAAGTTCAGCGCCAGTGCTAGCGAGATTTTCGCCGGCGCCGTGCAAGACTACGGCCGCGGTCTGATCGTCGGCGACAAGCAAACCCACGGCAAAGGGACGGTGCAGACGCTGCTCGACCTGAGCCGCAATCTGTTTCCGAACTTACCGAACGCTCCGTCTTTCGGCGCGCTGAAGATCACGCTGCAGCAGTTCTACCGTCCGAACGGCGATAGCACGCAGAACCGTGGTGTGCCGTCGGACCTGCAATGGCCGTCGTTGACCAATGAGCTCGACGTGGCCGAGAGCGATTTGGATTTCGCCTTGCCGTTTGACAAGATTCGCGCCGTGCCGTTCCAGAAGGTGGGCATGATCGACAATGAGTTGGTCAAGCAACTGACCGCACTCAGCGCCTCGCGCCAGCAAACATCGCCCGACTTTGAAAAGGTCAAACGATCGATTGCCCGGTATCACGAGCAGAAGGGGCGAAAGGCGACGACCTTGAACGAGCAGAAGTTCCTCGAAGAACGGGCCGAATTGAACGCCGACAAAGAGACCGAGAAGAAATTCGAGGAGCTCAACAACGGCATCAAGCACGACTTCTACTTCAACGAGGCGGTCGATATCACGATCGACTACCTGCGCAACATCAAGGTCGCGCGAGCCACGGGCTTGGTAAACAAGTTCGGCGGGGCACGATAGCGCGAGGTCACGATCCAGCTCGGCTGGTCCCTCGGGCTTGAATTTTTGACGGCCAAGGATGGCACGATGTCAGACTTTGAACCACGTTTAGAACAGCTCGATATCGGGCTGTTTCAACCCATCTCGACACAAACTTCCCGCGGCGACAAACGTTCGCTCTTGAAGTTGCAAGCGTGCGCACGTCAACCCGGGCAATATCGGTATCTGGAGATCGGCTCGCACTTGGGCGGCACTTTGCAGCCCCACTATGTTGATCCGCGGTGCGAGCGGATTTTCTCGATCGACAAGCGACCGGCGGCTCAGCCGGATGAGCGGGGAATAATCTACGAGTACCATGACAACTCGACCGAGCGGATGCGCGCCAATCTGCGCACCGCGTATCCGCAGGCCGACCACGATCGCCTGGTGACGTTCGACTGCGACGCGAGCGATGTGAACCCGACCGACATCACGCCGCGTCCCGAGTTTTGCTTCATCGACGGCGAGCATACCAATCCAGCGGTGCTATCCGACTTCGCGTTCTGCCGTCAGGTCTGCGCCGACGACGCTGTGATCGCCTTTCACGACACGTGCTTCGTGTTCGAAGGCGTGCGCCAAATCCAGCGTGACCTGACTGCCGAAGGTGTTCGCTTTATCGGCGTCAAACTGGGTGGCAGCGTCTACGCGATTCTGCTCGGCGAGGCGTGCGATCGTTTGCTCGCGGAGCTCAAGCCGCTCGTGGAAGATGAGGCTGCGTATTTCGAGCGTGCCCAACTTGAGCTCGAGCGGATGCACTTGCAGAACCGCTATCCGATTCTGCGCATGCTCGACTATCCGCGGAAGATCTTCCGTCGCCTCCGCCGCAAAGTGGGCTAGCTCGCGTTTCTTTACGTGGCGCACAAAGCGGTGGCCCTCGGCTGCGCGAGCGATTACAATCCCGGGCGGTCGCCCCTGCTAGCGGCGACGGTTCTCGAAACTCAGGGAGTTGGTCATGCGCTGGTGCTGGTCGTTGCTCGCGTTGTTGGCGTTGATCGTCCAGTTGCCCGCTGCCGAGTTGAATCGGCTCACACCGCAGGAATTGTCCGACGGTTGGATCCTGTTGTTCGACGGCGAGTCGCTCTACGGTTGGGAACCGGCCACCAAGGCCGATTGGCACGTCGACAACGGCGTGATCAAAGTCACCAGCGGCGAGCCCGGTCTGCTGAATACGACCAGCGAGTTTGCCGACTTTCAATTGAAAGTTGACTTCCGCGCTCCGAAGACCACCAACAGCGGCGTGTTCCTGCGTACGCCGAAGATTCCCCAGGACCCGGCCGGCGATTGCTACGAACTGAACATCGCCGACACGAGCATCAGTCCGTTTCCGACGGGTAGTTTTGTCAAACGGCAGAAGTCC
This sequence comes from Planctomycetaceae bacterium, assembly GCA_016794255.1. Classification (GTDB taxonomy): domain Bacteria; phylum Planctomycetota; class Planctomycetia; order Pirellulales; family PNKZ01; genus JAEUIL01. Next base: position 9,018 of record JAEUIL010000154.1, read on the forward strand.
AGCGAGTACACCGCCAACGAGAACTGGCAGTCGTACGACATCACGGCTCAGGGTGGCAAGCTGCTTGTCAAACTCGACGGCAAGACCGTGCTCGACTACACCGACCCCAAACCGCTCGGTCGCGGCCGCCTTGGTTTGCAGCTCAACTCCGGTAGCGTCGAGTTTCGCAACATCAAGCTGCGACCGCTCGGCATGCAGTCGCTGTTCAACGGCAAGGACCTCGCGGGCTGGAAGACCTATCCCGACATGGCCAGTGTCTTCAGCGTCACCAAGGATGGCGATCTGAACGTCAAGAACGGCAAGGGAATGCTCGAATCGACCGGCCAATATGGCGACTTTGTGTTGCAACTGGAGGTCTTTTCCAACGGCAAGCATCTCAATTCGGGCATCTTCTTCCGCAGCATCCCGGGCGAGGTGATGAACGGTTACGAGTTGCAGATTCAGAACGGCTATAAGGACGGCGATCGCAACCAACCGCTCGATTGCGGCACCGGCGGGTTCTATCGTCGCCAGAACGCGCGGCGTGTGTTGGGCGACGACTTTGCCTGGACACCGATGACGCTCGTGGCCAGCGGGCTGCACATGGCCGCCTGGGTTAACGGCGTGCAAGTCAG